>CALMJY010000274.1 GCA_937864815.1 uncultured Bacteroidota bacterium | reverse complement strand
AGCCCACTATATGCCGGCATATCTTCAGGGCATTGAGGAACAGAAAAAAGAGATCAATGCAATCATCACAAATCCTGAAGAACCTACTTTTGAAAATACCATAAAGGCTCTGGAATACAGCGGAGAACTTATTACAAGCGTCGGAAGGGTTTTCGGAGCCCTGAATTCAGCAAATACCAACGATACTCTTCAGCAGCTTAACAAAGAACTGTCTCCCATCCTTTCAAAGCACAGGGATGATATAAATCTGAACGATACACTATTCCAAAGGGTAAAATCTGTTTATGAGAACCGTGAAAAGTTCACACTTACAGATGAAGAAAAAAGAGTCCTGGAAGACACTTATAAGGGATTTGTCAGAAGCGGTGCTGCTTTATCGCTGGAAGATAAGGACAAACTCCGCAAAATTAACCAGGAAATGTCGCTTCTTTCTGTGCAGTTTGGTCAGAATCTTCTGGCAGAAACCAACGATTTCAAACTGGTAATAGACAATAAAGAAGATCTCTCAGGTCTTCCTGAAGGAGTTGTGGCGCAGGCTGCGCAGACTGCAAAAAGCATGAAGATGGATGGAAAATGGGTATTCACAATTCAGTATCCGATAATGGAACCATTCCTCAAATATTCCGCCAAAAGGGATCTTCGTCAGAAGCTCTTTACGGCCTATTTCATGAAAGGCGATAATGACAACAAGTATGATAACAAAGAAATAATTGCCCGTATAGCAAATCTGAGAGTTGAAAGATCTAAGCTCCTGGGATATAGCAGTTATGCTGATTTTGTACTTGAACGCAATATGGCCAAAACACCCGACAGGGTTAAGGAATTTCTGGGACAGGTATGGGCCGCTGCAACTCCCGTCGCAAAAGCGGAAGCAGAGGCACAACAGGAAATAATTAAAAAAGAAGGGGGCAAATTCAAACTGGAACCATGGGACTGGTGGTACTATTCAGAGAAAATAAAAAAGGCCAAATATGATCTTGATGACGAAATTACCAGACCATATTTCAAAATAGACAATGTAATTCAGGGAATGTTTTACGTTGCAAATCAGCTTTATGGCCTTGATTTTTCACCGAGAACCGATATTCCAAAATATCACCCTGATGTAAATACCTTTGAAGTAAAAAGGAATGGTGAACATGTAGGTATTCTGATGATTGACAACTATCCGCGTGCTTCAAAGAGGAATGGTGCCTGGTGCGGTGCATACAGGGGACAGAGCCGTGATATCAACGGAAAAATGATTACACCTGTGGTTACAATGGTTACCAACTCAACTCCACCCACTGCAGACAAGCCTTCACTTCTGACAGCAGATGAAGCATCGACTGTTTTCCATGAGTTCGGACATGCACTTCACCAGCTTCTGTCAAATTCAACTTACCCCGGAGTATCAGGTACTTCCGTTCCACGCGACTTTGTTGAACTTCCTTCACAGATAATGGAACACTGGGTTCTTGAACCTGAGGTCCTTAAAGTATATGCAAAACATTACAAGAGCGGAGAGGTGATACCGGCTGAAATAGTTGAAAAACTTGATAAGGCAAGTAAATTCAATACAGGCTTTGCAACAGTTGAATACCTGGCTGCCTCATTACTTGATATGGAATATCACTCATTAACAGATACTTCTGATATCAACATAAGGCAATTCGAAAAAACAGCCATGGATAAATACGGACTGATACCTGAGATCAAACCCCGCTACAGGTCGACATATTTCAATCATATCTGGGCTTCAGGCTATGCTGCCGGTTATTATGCTTACATGTGGTCAGAGATCCTTGATGCTGATGCATTCCAGGCATTCAAGGAAACCGGCAACATTTTCAATAAGGAAGTTGCAGCCAGGTTTGAGAAAGAGATACTCTCAAAAGGTGGTACACGTGATCCTCTTGAAATGTATATTGCATTCAGAGGCAAAGAGCCCGGAATTGATGCACTCCTTGTGAACAGAGGGTTAAAATAATTGAGTGGTTAATTCATTAATTTGGCGTAACTTTAGTACCACATCCTACAACTATCATCGATGGTAATGAGGTTTTTGTTTTATCTGGCTCTCTTTAGCTTTGCTATTTGTAATTCAGTGGCAAGCCAGGGAATACCTTCTGCCTCACAAGGGATAATGGATCTGAGCAGTCTTGAAAATGATAAAGATTTTAGTGTCAGTCTGAACGGTGAATGGGAGTTCTATTGGAAAAAAATGCTTCATCCACATGATTTTGAGAATAAATCAATACAGCCTGATTGCTACGGGAAAGTACCATCCTACTGGACAGAATATCAGAAATTATCAGTAAAAACAGAACCTTTCGGCTATGCCACATACAGACTTACTGTTCTGTTGCCAAAAGGACTTCAGAAAGCTCTTGCAATTGATCTGCCTGTTTTCGATTCATCTTATGACATCTATATAAATGGTGAATATCTTGGAGGAAACGGAGTCCCCGGTAAAAATGCTGACGAATCAGTGCCTGAATACAGGAAGAATTTCTTCAGGTTGCGACCCTCAACAGATACTCTGTCCATTATAATAAATGTCTCTAACTATGATCACAGAAGAGGTGGATTCTGGCTGCCTGCACGTCTTGGTACATTTTCCATGGTACAGAAGAAACTTGCAAACAGCTGGGCATGGCAGTGGTCAGTAATAAGCCTGCTTCTTGGATTTTCAGTGTTTTTCATGCTTTTCTATCTTATATCAAAAAAGGAAACAGAGACACTGTTTTTCAGTATTGCAACTATCTGCCTGGCTGTCAGACCTCTGTTCACATCACACTATCTTATCAGTAATATAGTGGATATGTCATGGGAATGGATCATCAGATTTGAATACCTTGGACTTCTGATTCTAATTATTGCCTGCGGCTGGTTCCTTTACATTATCTATCCTTCAAAGTATATTAAAATAGTTGCCCTGATCTTCACTGCCATATTTTCTATAATATCAGTACTTACTTTATTCCTGCCTGTTAAAATCTTTAGTTATACCACTCAATTATATTATCCTTCAGTCCTTATTCTTATACTATATCCGATAATAATAAGCTTCAGAGGAGCCCTTAAAAAGAATATAATTGATATTCTATACTTCACTGCTTTCATTTTGCTTCTTTTCGGCGGTATCCATGATATTCAGGTTGCAAGTGGAAAAGCAGTGAAACCTGACGGTTATATTCTTACATATTTTATTCTGCTCTTTGTATTCATCCAGGCAGGTTTAATGATGTACAAATGGATAAAAGCCTTTAATGAAAAGGAGAAACTGCAGGGTGAACTTGAATTTATGAACAGGAATCTTGAGATACTTGTAAATGAAAGGACACAGGAGATAATTGCCAGAAATAGTGAAATAGAAAAGCAAAGTAATATGATAGCCCTTCAGAACAATAAGCTATCAGAAACAATTCGTCTCAAAAACAGGATATTCTCCGTAATTGCACATGATCTCAGAAGCCCTGTTGTGAATATTCTTTACATGCTCAATCTCCTGAAGGAAAAAGAATACAAGGAGAAATATGACACATTCGCAAATTCTAGTATTGAATATGCACAGATGGTAATAAATCTACTTGAAAACATGCTGGTCTGGGGCAGAGAACAGGAGGATAAAATAAAATACTCTCCTGAAAGACAGGATCTTGCAGAACTCGTTCTTACCAACCTTAGCATATTCAAAGAGACTGCTGATAAAAAAGATATCCTGGTGAACTTCACACAGGTAGGCAACACAATTTCTTACTTTGACAAGGATCTTCTGGATATAGTGATCAGGAATATTTTGTCCAATGCTGTTAAATATACCCACAGAGGAGGAAGAATAAGCATATTGCTGAAAGATAAGACATCCAACAATGAAGGGGTGATGCTTAAGATCTGTGACAATGGGGTAGGCATCCCCTTAAACAAACAAAAGATCCTTTTTTCATCAACTGAAATAGAAAGTACGGCAGGAACTGAAAATGAAAAGGGAACAGGACTCGGACTTGTTCTTTGTTATGATCTGGTAAAGCTTAACAAAGGAACAATATCTGTTGAAAGTGCTCCCGGAGAAGGGACCTGTATCATCATAACACTTCCGGCTTAGAAATTTCAGTCTGCTGTCAGCTTTACAAGCTCCTGCCTGTCAATTATTTTGATATTTTTCCCGTTTGCTTCTATTAAACCATCCTCCTCCATATCACCCAGTGCCCTTGCCACTGACGGCCTGGCCACTCCAAAATAATCAGCAAGTTCATTCTGGGTAATTTCAAGTTTTACCGATTTTGTGCCCTGGTCCGTTTTCTGAAGGATGAACTGGGCAAGCTTTCCTTTTATTGTCTTGAAATTCAGAAACTTGATCTTCTCTGAAAGAAACTGGGATCTGTTCGAAATCATATCCAGGAAATTTGCAAGGATTATGTCATTCTTCATCATCAGGAAAAGAAAATCAGATTTTTCGATAATCAGAAGTTCCACATCAGAGACTGCTATTACATTAACAGGAAACCTGTTACGGTTACCGAAAATAAAAGCAGATGCCAAAGCCCCGGGTGCGGGAATATCTTCAATTTTAATTACTCTTCCGGCAAAGTCGATCATTTCTCCCTTCGCCATACCCACACTTACAATCATCAGAGATGTGACTGCATCTCCACTCTGAGCTATTAACGATCCTGCATTGAACTTTCTTTCTTTGTGAGGTATTGTATTTATAATATCCTCAATTGCTTCAGGTTTTAATCCTCTGAATAAAGGAGCCTGATTTAACTTGGTACAATTCATAACAACAGGTAATAATATATATGTTTCCAAAATTATTACATTTGGCACTCAATAAATTATGATCAATGAAAAATAAATTCTTTTTCCTGTTAATAATAATTATACCCCTGACTTCATCCCTGAATGCGCAGAATGATTATGAAGCCAGGCTGCTAAAGCAGTTCCACTCAATATCGAGTGAAGAGATGATGGAATGGGTAGAAACCCTTTGTTCGCCTGAATTCAACGGAAGGCTTGCCGGAACTCCTGAATACCTGGCCAGTGCAGAATGGATTGCATCAAGATTAAAGGACCGGGGGATTAAACCTGCAGGTGATAACAATACTTATTTTCAATGGTTCGACTGGCCATATACTGTGGTTAACGATATAGGAAATCTTTCACTCATTATAAAGCTGTCCGATGGATCCATTATCCATAAAAACTATAATTATCCGGATGACTACTATCCGGGAATGAACTCGGGATCGGGAGAAATAACAGCAGAGGTGGTTTTTGTGGGCTTTGGTATCACTGCCCCTGAATTAAATTATGACGACTATAAGGGTATTGATGTAAAAGGAAAGATTGTCCTCGTTAACAGGGATGTACCACATGCTGATCCACGCAATCCGGAATACCAGAAATGGGTTGCATACTGTTATCACCAGTATAAGCTTCAGAATGCAGTTAAACACGGGGCTTCCGGATTCATATATGTTGATGGAGCCAGTGCAAACCCGAATATATCATACGACCCGTCAATTATAGTATGCGGAATTGGCCCCCAGCCGTTGGAGGATATATTTGCCGGACTTAAAACAACTAACAGGGAACTAATTGAGAAAATCAGGAAGTCGTTTAAACCGGCATCATTCAATACCGGTAAAACAATGACTATCAGGGCTAATACAACCAGGCACACAGAAGGAAAATCATGTAATGTTGTTGGTATACTGGAAGGTACTGATCCTGAACTTAAAAATGAATTTATTATTATAGGAGGACACCTGGACGCAGTTGGTAAAGCAGGAAAAGTTGTTAATGGCGCTCTCGATAATGCAAGCGGTGTGGTTGACATACTTGCTTCGGCCAAGGCACTGGCATTATCAGAGGTAAAGCTGAAGAGATCGGTTGTTTTTGTCTTTATCGGAGGAGAAGAGGTCGGCCTGATAGGCAGTAAGCTGTTTGCTTCAGGAAACAGCTTCCCGAAGGAAAAGACAATAACTTATATTAACCTCGATATGGTAGGAAACGGAACCGGATTATATGTAAGTGCTGGAAGCCCTTATAAGGAGCTACTGAGTTATTTCGAAGAGGCTAACAGGAAATATATTCACAGACCTATCAAAACTGCGGCACCTGTTCCTGGTGAGTATTATGGCAGACCGAGAAGCGATGAGGTCGTTTTCAGGATGGCAGGTTACAGGACAATGTCAGTATATACAACAGATGCATCTAAAAAAGTATATTATCATCTGCCAGGCGATGATCCCGACGCCGTAACTATTGAAATAATGGAAGATGTGTCAAAAATGCTGTATGTCGGACTTACGGAAATGGCCAATGATTCAACACTAAAATATTAAATTTTTGAAATTGTAACATATGTTACAATTTCTGTCTTAAGACATCTTCATATTTGTATCATAAACCATTAAAACAAAACATATGATACGTGATATTTTGAAGATAGATGAAGAACTCTGCAACGGTTGCGGCCTGTGTGTTCCAAACTGCCATGAGGGTGCATTGCAGGTAATTGACGGAAAAGTAAGGCTTGTAAGTGAACTTATGTGCGACGGACTTGGTGCATGCATCGGACATTGTCCTGAGGGTGCAATAACAATAGAGAAGAGAGAGGCTGAGCCATACAGTGAAACCCGTGTGATGGAGCAAATGGTAAACAACGGTAAAAACACAATTATTGCCCATCTCAAACATCTTAAGGATCATGGCGAAACAGGATTTCTGCAGGAGGGTGTCGGATGGCTCAAAGTTCACCGGTCTGAACTCAAATTCAACCTTGATGAAGTTATAAGTGAAGTCCATAATCACGGACATAAGCAGGCTGCAGCCTTTGCAGCACCTGCGGCAGTTGCAGCGCAGCATAACCATGCCCATAGTCACGGAGGAGGAGGTTGCCCCGGCTCAAGAACACTGGTTATTGATAAGGCTGATAAGAATGGCAATGATATAATAACGGGTGATCAGCCTTCAGAACTAAGGCAATGGCCTGTTCAGATGCATCTGGTCAATCCAAATGCCCCGTATTTCAGAGGAGCAGATCTTCTTCTGGCTGCTGACTGCGTGGCATTTTCACTGGGCAATTTCCACTCATCCTGGCTCAGGGGCAAGTCACTGGCAATAGCCTGCCCGAAGCTCGATCATGGAATGGAAGTCTATGTGGAAAAACTTACAGCAATGGTTGAAACAGCAAAGCTTAATACAATAACTGTAATGATAATGGAGGTTCCCTGCTGTGGCGGACTTTTACAGATGGTCCGTGCAGCCCTTGCTAATTCTGCAAGAAAAGTTCCTGTCAAGAAGGTCCTTGTGGGTATCAACGGTAGTATTCTTGAGGAAGAATGGATTTAGACGATGTGACGGTGCGACGGTGTGACGGTGCGACGGTGCGACGGTGTGACGGTGCGACAGTGCGGCGGTTCTAGGGCTCAATTCCCCCTTTGAAGGGGGCAGGGGGATGTTAAATTTGAAATAATTCCAGATTTTATGTTCCTGGTTCGAATGCACAAGCTATCAAACCATCGCACTTTTTTAAAGTTCTGATAATTATCATGAAAAATTTAGCTACTAAAGAAATTTTTCTAAATTTGGTTGCACTACGTGTCCTTTCGTTATGGTTTACTGAAAAACTAACTTGTGAAATTCAATACTATGGAAACTGGCGGCTTATCCAATCAATCACAACAGGAATATTTCCTTTTCGGATTTGATATTGGCTCAGTTTCTCTTAACAGTGTTGTACTTGATACCGATCACAATATCCTGGAAAATCATTATGATTATATATACGGAAAGCCGTTTAACACCCTCCATACCAGACTATTATTTCTTTTAGAAAAATATAAAGCCCAGTCAATCAGGGGAATTGCATTTACAGGATCGGGAGGTAAACTCGGTTCCGAGCTACTTGGAGGAATCTTTATAAATGAGATTATTGCACAGGCAACTTCAACCGGCAGACTTTATCCTGATGCCAGAACTGTTATTGAAATCGGTGGAGAGGACTCTAAACTCATTCTTCTTGAAAAAGACCCTTCAAATGGTCATTCACGTCTGGTCGATTTTGAGATGAACAGTATATGTGCGGCAGGCACCGGCTCTTTTCTTGATCAGCAGGCTAAGAGAATAGGTGTCCGGATAGAAAATGAGTTTGGCCAGATGTCACTTCTGTCGGTAAATCCGCCAAGGATAGCGGGCAGGTGCAGCGTATTTGCCAAGAGTGACATGATACATCACCAGCAGATTGCAACTCCTCTTCATGATATTGTTGCAGGTTTATGCTTTGCACTTGCAAGAAACTTCAGGAGCAATGTTGCAAAAAGCAAGGAGATAATTAAACCTGTTGTTTTCTCAGGTGGTGTAGCTGCCAATATCGGAATGATAAGAGCTTTCAGGGAAACTCTTAAACTTGAGGGTGAAGACCTGATCATACCGAAGTACCATGCATCAATGGGAGCTATCGGAGCGGTATTGTTTGCACAGTCAAACGGACTTGAGATGAATCATTTTGCAGGACTTGGCAAACTGGAAGAATATCTTGCTAATGATTCCTCTGCTTTTATAAGTCTCCCTAAACTGGAAGAATCAGAGGCTGTTTACGATAAATATGTTCATCCGATAGATACTTCCAATGGCAGGGTAAAAGTATTCCTTGGTCTTGACATTGGCTCACTCAGTACCAATGTTGTTCTGATTGATGAACAACACAGGGTTTTAGCCCGAAGGTACCTTCCCACGGCAGGAAAACCACTTGAGGCTATCCAGAGAGGACTGACTGAAATCTATGATGAAGTAGGCGAGAATGTGGAAGTGATAGGCGCCGGAACAACCGGGTCAGGCAGATATCTTACAGGCGACTTTATCGGTGCCGATACAATCCAGAATGAGATTACGGCACAGGCAATAGCTGCTATTGATTATGACCGGACTGTTGATACGATATTCGAAATTGGCGGACAGGACTCAAAATATATCAGCATAGAAAATGGAGTTGTTGTGGACTTTGAAATGAATAAAGTCTGTGCTGCAGGGACAGGGTCATTTCTCGAGGAACAGGCTGAAAAGCTGAATATCAATATAGTGGAAGAATTTGGCTGTATGGCTCTGAATTCGGATTGTCCTGTAAAGCTTGGGGACAGGTGTACAGTATTCATGGAATCGGATCTCAATTCCTTTATGCAGAAGGGGGCCAGGGATGAAAACCTCGTTGGAGGTCTCGCCTACTCTATAGTATATAATTACCTGCAGAAAGTTGTGGGGGACAGGAAGATTGGCGATAAAATCTTTTTCCAGGGTGGTGTCACCAACAATAAAGCAGTAGTAGCTGCATTTGAGAAAGTTGTAGGTAAGAAAATACAGATTCCGCCTCATTTTGATGTAACGGGGGCTATTGGTGCTGCAATCCTTGCACAGAAATCCATGAAAGAGGGTCAGAAAACCAGGTTCAAGGGATTCGGCATCAGGAATGCAGCTTATAATATTACACGGTTTGTTTGTCAGTCATGTACCAACCATTGCGAAATAAGAAAGGTTAAAATTGACGGGGTTGAAAAAGCTCTCTTTTATGGAGGCAGGTGTGAGAAATATGAAACCGATGACAGAAAAAAGACTGCAAATAATATTCCTGATCTTTTTAAGAAAAGACTGGAATTTTTGAATGGGGACTACACACCTCCAACAGATAAAAGGATAACCACAATTGGAATTCCACGGGCCCTAATGGTTTATTATCAGCAGTTTCCATTCTGGCGGACCTTTTTCGAGGAGCTTGGTTTTTCAGTCATCGTTTCAAGGGAATCTGATAAATCAATTGTAACGGAATCTATTGAGACAATCACTGCAGAAACATGTCTTCCTGTTGAACTTATGCACGGGCATGTAATGGACCTTATAAATAAGGATGCTGATTACATCTTTATTCCCTTTATTGTCAACGGCAAAGAACAACCCGGAAATAAGACTTTCAACTGTAATTGCCCATGGATCCAGACTTATCCGTTTATGGTGAAGTCTGCACTGAAAGGCAAAATTGACGAATCACGTCTTCTTATGCCCACCCTGCATTTCAGGTTTTTTGAAAGGGCTCTCATGAAAGAGATGACAGGGTATTTCAGTAGTAAGTTTGGAATCAGCAAGGAAAAAATCAGGAAAGCAGTATATAAATCTGACAGCGTACAGATAGGTTTTGAAAAAACTGTTGCCGACTATGGAAAAGAGGTAATGAAGAATATTCCTGATAACTGTCGTCCTGTTGTTCTGCTGGGAAGACCTTATAACTCGGCTGATCCTCATCTTAGCCTGAGTCTGGTTGAAAAACTCATCAACCAGAATGTCATGCCGATACCTATCGATATGCTTGATATAAAACCGGCAGAAATCTTCAGGAATTACCGGAATATGTACTGGCCAAACGGGCAGAAATTAATAGCAGCAGCACAGCTTGTAGCCAAATCTGATAATCTTCATGCTGTCTATCTCAGCAATTTCAGATGCGGACCAGATTCATTTATCTGGCACTATATCACAGAGGAACTAAAAGGAAAACCTTTTCTGCACCTCGAAGTGGATGAACACTCAGCTGATGCCGGTATGGTAACTCGTATTGAGGCTTTCCTTGACAGTCTGAAAGGTGCAGAACAGAATGAAAAAAAGGAACCGGAAATCTTCAGACCAAGACCAGGTCAGTCAGCACCAAAGAAAGAAAGAGTACTCTATTTTCCATATATGCACGACGGGGCTTACATGATTGCAGCTGCAGCCCGCAGTTGCGGAATTCCATCAGAAGTACTGCCTAAACAGACCGAAGAGGATCTTGCAATTGGAAGAAAATATACATCATCAAAAGAATGTTTCCCCATGATCTGCACCACCGGAAGTTTTCTGAAGAAACTCATGGAGCCTGGTGCTGATCCTTCAAAAATAAGTTTCTTTATGCCTGACCATAATGGTCCCTGCAGATTCGGGCAATACAACCAGTTCCACAGGATTCTGTTCGACAGGCTTGGTTACAAGGATGCAGAACTGGTAACACCTTCTAATGATACTTCATATGAGGATATTGCAGGAGAACATGGGAAAAAATTCCGGATCAATGCATGGAAAGGTTTTGTTGTATTTGATTACCTCAGAAAACTTTACAGGGAAACACGCCCATATGAGATCAATAAGGGAGAATCAGACAAATTATACAAAGACTCGCTGAAAAAGCTTGAGGTATGCATTGAGAATGGTGCCGGGGGACTCCACAGGATTCTTGCAGAAATTGTTCATGATTTCATGAAAATTAAAGTGGATAAAAGCCAGAGGAAACCTGTTGTAGGCATTCTCGGAGAGATCTTTATGAGAGATAATGCAGGGTGTAACGGTAATATTGCCAACCGGATTGAAGATCTTGGAGCAGAGGTCATTATTGGCCCTTTCTCTGAATGGATAACTTACTCAACCCACCGGTTCACACGCGACAGTCTCTGGAAAAATGACAAAAAAGGGGTTATCAAATCAAAGATTCAGGAGCTTGGCCAGGAAGTAATTTCCTATTCTCTTCTCCGGGGATTAATGAAATACACTGATGAGGAAAAGGAATTATCACTTCATGAGATACTTAGTGCCTGCAACCCTTATGTAAGTGAGTATTATGACGGAGACCCTCCAATTGCAATGGGATCTGCTGTATCTCTTGTAAATAAAGGAGTATCTGGTATAGCAGCCATTCTGCCTTTCACCTGTATGCCGGGAACTGTTGTAGCCTCAGTAAGCGACTCATTCAGAAAGGATCACAATAACATTCCGTTTATAAATATTGCCTACGACGGACAGGATACTGTATCGCTAGATACAAGGCTGCAGGCTTTTGTCTTCCAGGTAAAGGAATATGCCAGAACGCATAAACTCTGAACATTGAGCCGTGAGCCCTGAGCCCTGAGCCCTGAGCTCCTTAACCCAAAATCTTCTTCACCTTATTGTATAAGGATTCAACTTTTTGATATGGATCACCCTCTCCAAGAGTCTCAAGTGGAAGGTAACCACGATACCCGCAGTTTTTAACAATGTCGATTATTTTCACATAGTCAGCTTCAACCTGCGTGTCATTAATAAATACCTTTTCCTTCATCTGCCAGGTTATGGCATATTTTGCAGTGGCTGCAATATCCTTGTAGGGATCGGGAGAATGATAACTTCCTATATCAACCATAAGTCCGACCCATTCATGATCGATCATCTTCAAAAGCCGTTCCACCTCCCCTGCAGTTTTGGCAAAATCATAATGATTCTGAAGTGCAAGCATAACTCCGTGGTTCCTTGCAAATTCAGCGCATTCACGTATGTCATCAGCAATCCAGCGCGCCCTTGTTTCCCAGGGGTATTCTTCTTTTGAAAGTGTGCCTGCAAAAATTCTTAATCCCGGAGCCCCAAGTTTCTGGGCAACAACTATCCAATCCTTGACAAGTTTCTTCTCAGACTTCCTTTTTTCCGGGTCAGACCACGTGAAATCATTCCTGACACCTGTGCAACCAAGGTCGATACCAAGCCGGAAAGCTCTTTTTTTAACATGATAAATGTATTCATCAGACGGAGCTTCAGGATATCCGGGAAAATAGTATCCTGTCAGATCAACTCCTACAATTCCAAGCTTTGCACAAAAATCAAGTACATCATCGATAGTGATCTTCCCGGCAAGGAGCAGATCATTGAATGAAAATGCATTGAGACTGATTTTAAGGTGATTCATTCCTGTGGATGCAATTGCCGGTTCAGATGATATTTTATTTACCGGAAGTGTGGCAGCTACTCCTGCCATTGCAATGTTTCTTGCAAAACTTCTCCTGTTGATCCTGTTTTTTTCTATCATAATATCGTAATTTTAAATCCAAACTCCTCCAGAATTTTTTTCACTCTCACAGAGCCTTCATTCAGCCTGACAGTATATGCATGGAACTCTCTCCTCAGCCGGTAGTTTCCTCGCTGTTTTTCAAAGGCAGATAATGATTCTCTTAGCTTCACGTCATCCATAGATATATCATAGGTATGCATTACAGCTTCCCTGATAATATCTTCATCAGATTTGCCTGTCCCGTTAATTTCCAGAAAAGGAATTTCTGGCAGTGGTACATTTTGTGGGTACCATCCGGTTAAAGGCAAATTAAAATGACGGCTTAGTGCGTCAACTACCATTGAGGTTCCGTTAGCTTTTCCGTCAGTCGAATAACCCGCAATATGAGGAGTTGCAATAAATGCATAGGATAAAAGTTCAGGATCTATATCAGGTTCATTTTCCCACACATCGAGGACTGCACCTTTAATCAAACCCGATCTCAGTGCTTTCTTTAGCGCCAGTGTTTCAACAACCTCGCCCCTTGATGAGTTTATAAGCCATGGATGTTTAAGTGCCTTAAGAATTGAATCATCGTTGAAAAGATGGATTGTCCTGTCCTCTCCTGTTAAATTAAGCGGAACATGAAGGGTTATAATATCAGCTTCCTTCAGAATTGTATCAAATGATACAAATTCGCTTTTCCCCTCCCTCCTTTCCCTTGGTGGGTCATTGATCAGAACATTCATACCAAGTGAACGGGCAATTTTTTTAACCTTTGATCCTACGTTGCCTGCCCCTACAATGCCTATTGTTTGTTTTTTAAGATCGAGGTCATGATCTTTGGAAAGTTTTAAAAGAGCCGCTGCAATATACTGCTGAACAGATGAAGAATTACAGCCAGGTGCATTTGTCCATTTAATATTGTGATGATCGCAATAACCTGTATCAATATGGTCAAATCCGATTGTTGCAGTGCCTATGAATTGTACTGTTGTGCCTTTAAGAAGTGACTCATTACATTTTGTTCTTGTCCTGACCAGAAGTGCATCTGCATCCATCAGATCATTGGCTTTAATACTGTTTCCGGGGAGGTAGATCACCTCTGAAAATGGCTCAAGAACGTCCTTAAGAAACGGAATTTTATCGTCGGCAACTATCTTCATCCTTATGATTTCGTGTGAATTTAGGATTTTTTTTATTTTTAATGTATTGAATATGAAATAAACTTGATTAATTCATAAATGTATTTATTACGCTTTTTACTCCTGACCCAGTCGACCTCTCCCCAAACCCCTCCCCCGAGGTGGGAGGGGCTTAATTCCAGGATGGATGTGGCTCTGGAAGTCATCCCCCTCTCACATCGGGAGAGGGGGACCAAGGGGGTGAGGCCGTAGTCCATGAATAATACAGGTAAAGATGCCTTGCAATAATAAAGGATAACTATGAAAAGCACTGTTATGATAACCAATAATCCATCAGATTTTGAGCAATACATTCTGAACTATCCTGAAGATATTAGGGAAAGGCTTCTGAAGATAAGATCACTTGTTAAAAAGAAGATCAAAAAAACGCTGAAATTTCCTGATAAACGAAAACTTTTTTTGTCTTCGTATGTTAATTAGGATGTATAATCCGAAAATATCAGCAGATGCCGAAAAACATTCTTATTACATACGCCTCTTATACAGGATCGGCTGAAACAATAGCAGGATTCATATCATCAGATCTTGAATCACGCGGGTTTAAAACTGATTTAATACCCATTAATGAGGTAAAAGAAATTTCTTCCTATGACGCTGTAATTGCAGGGAGTGCAATACATTCAGGAAGATGGCTTCCTGAAGCATTTGATTTTCTTGAATCTTTCAGAGAACAATTATCTGAAAAACCCTTTGCAGCATATCTTGTCTGTATGACAATGGCCATGAAAAACAATGAAAAATATCTTCAGTTTGTTTCTGATTTTATGATACCTGTGCGGGAAATTGTAAAACCTGTAAGTGAAGGTCTGTTTGCAGGAAAACTTGAGATAAAGAGACTGCCATCCTTAAGTGACAAAATCAAATTCCGCATAAGTGTGGCAGCCGGCGTCTGGAAAGAGGGTGACCATATAAACAGGAATGAAATAATCAGATGGAGTGAATCCCTTTCACATATTTTATGATTCAGAAATCCCATTTGCTCTGGAAAATATATATTTTGCAGGCTTATTAGTTAATGATGAGCCGATTTATTTTTTTCCTTACTTCCAGTCTGTTATTTTCCTGTCTCAGCCTTAACGCACAACCCGGAATTAAAGCAGTATTCACTGAAACAGCTCCTGTTATTGACGGATATATAAATGATGATGTCTGGAAACAGGCTCCACTGATTGACGAACTATACCAGAGAGAACCCAATTCAGGGGAGCCCGTATCAAAAAAATCAGAGTTCTATTTCCTGTACGACCATCAAAATATCTATGTTGGAGTGAGATGCTTTGATGATCCTGAAGCCATATCCTCAAAAGAGTTGAGCAGGGATGGTGATCTGGGCGAAGAGGACAGAATACAGGTAATTTTTGATACCTACATGGACGGAAGAAGCGGTTACTGGTTCCAGATTGGCCCAAGAGGAAGTATCGGAGATGCTCTTGTTAATGAAAATGGAAAAGAGTTCAATAAATCATGGGACGGTCTGTGGGATGGCAGGGCAAAAATAACTGAATACGGATGGGAAGGTGAGCTTATTATACCTTTTAAGACCATGGGATTCAAAAAGAACAATGATACTTGGGGACTGAAAATTATAAGGTATATAAAGAGGAGTTCTGAAATATCCACATGGCCTCTAACCTCTCTGAATGCCAACAGGTTTCAGATCTCTGATGCCGGACGGATTTCGGGAATTTCAGATATCACCCAGGGCATAGGACTCGACATTGTTCCATATATTACCGGAGGTTTCAGTAAAAAACAGGATGCTGAAAGAAAGCCCGTGCTTGATGGTGGCGGGGATATTTTTTATAATATAACTCCTGCGCTGAAGGCTGCATTGACTTTTAATACTGACTTTGCACAAACAGAAGTAGATGAAAAACAGATAAATCTTACACGTTTCAACCTCTTCTTCCCTGAAAAAAGAGATTTCTTTCTTGACGGCACAAATTACTTCACCTTCGGTATAAACGGAGACGGTGAAAATCCTCAGCATACTGCCAATATACCATTCTTTTCCAGAAGAATAGGACTTGATACTGAGGGAAATCCTGTCCAGATTAAATACGGAGGAAAGTTTACAGGAAAAACCGATGGATGGAATATCGGTATGCTTCATGTAAAAGATGACAATGAATGGGATAATCCGGGATATACAGTAGCCAGGTTGTCAAGAGACCTTGGAAAACAATCATCTCTGGGGATTATTGGCACCAATGGAAATGCATTGTCTTCAAGCGATAATTCTCTTGTAGGAATGGACCTCAGGCTGGCCAGTTCGGAAATTGCCGGAAACAAGAATATCACATACAATATTTATGGGATGAAATCATTCACCGACAGCCTGAATGGTCGTGATGTATCATTCGGTACTGAAATAAGCTACCCGAATGATTTCTTTAATTTCAGGATCGGTTACCTGCAGATCGGAGAAAACTATACAGCCGGTCTTGGCTTCGTACCCAGAAAGAATATCCGTGACTTTTACGGAGGGTTTGGTTTTGGCCCAAGACCAAAGAATTCTCCAATTATGCAGGTCAAAACAGGGGTCAAATACATTCTTATTTCAGATCTGCACAACGGAGGTCTGGAAACTGCGCAGTTCGATCTCACCTATTCTGATTTAATTTTCCTGAGCGGCGATAAAATTACCTTCGGATCACAATACATATTTGAATCACTTGAAACAGATTTTAAAATCTTTGGCGATTATACAATAGTTGCTGATGACTATAATTTCTGGAGGCACAGCGTACAGTTAACCTCCGCAAAGAGAAGACTTTTCTGGCTTTCGACAAAAGCAGCTTCAGGAGGATTTTACTCAGGAAAGAGAACCGACTGGCTAATACAGGCAGGATATAAAGTAGCAGTACCTTTATATATAGGTGTGGAGTCCGACAGAAAATGGGTTAACCTGCCTGATGGAAGCTTTGTAGCTCAGATTTACCGTATAAACCTGAATTTCATGTTCAGTCCAAACCTTGCCTGGTATAACTTCGCACAGTATGAGAATCTGAATGAGACACTGGGCTGGCAGTCGAGATTCCAGTGGATCATCAAGCCGGGGAAGGAACTTTTCCTTACATTCAATTCGCCTCTTATAGATCCTGTTGAGCGATTCCAGCCAGAGGCCTACGAAGCGAGGGCTAAGGTGAAATATACAATAAGGTTCTGAATCCAAGGGCAGTATTACTCCACAATTTTCATTTCATTAAGCAGGTACCCTGCACCGGCAAATTTATCTATTATGAACAATGCATAGCGGATATCAAGGCTAATGTTACGGCTCTGATCCGGGTTATAGGCAAGGTCGCTTGCAACACCTTCCCATGCCCTGTCGAAGTTGATCCCGATAAGTTGCCCTTCAGCATTAAGAACGGGACTACCAGAATTTCCTCCGGTTGTATGATTGGTTGCGATAAAACAAACAGGAACCTCTCCGTTATGAGTATATATTCCATAATCTTTATTCCTGTATAGCTCCTTCAGCTTATCAGGTACATCATAATCATAAATCTCCGGATTATCCTTCTCAATTATCCCTTTAAGTGTGGTATAATGAGAATAATATACTGCATCCTTCGAGTAATATCCTTTAACGTTGCCATATGCCACACGCAGTGTTGAATTTGCATCAGGGTAAAATACCTTATCACTGGCATATTCCAACTGAACCGTCATATAATTGGTATTCAGCTGCTGCAGCTCACTGTTAAGAGCCTGCAAATCAGGCCTTACATTCTCAGCGAGGAAATCAGTCACTCCGGTGGCAAGCTGGTAAAACGGATCTTTATGCAGTTTTGTGACTGAACTCCAATTCATTGCTGAAACAAAATATTTGAATTTATCCTCATCAGCAAAAATTGTCTTACGGTATAGTTCATCAACAATTTTTGCAAAATCACCATTGCATGAATTCTTCAATTTAATAAACTCGGGCGCCTGCCACTTTTCGTCCAGATTTTTATTGTAGAGAGTCATGACAGCAACAAAAAGCTTCTTATCGGTCTCCACATCATAATTTTTATAGAACCCGGAGGCAAATGCCTGTAGATTTATTTTGGCCATATTTATCTTATCCTCATCATCTTTGTTCTTAATGAGTTCCTCCAGGGTTTTGATATTCCTTGCAAATCCAATTGCTTCGGCACCGTAGTTGAAAAATACCTCATTGGTAAAATTGTTAACGAGGTTGTACTCCCGGAACTTTCCATAGAGTTCTTTATACCCTGGAAGAATATATCCGTACTTCTCTGACCGTGAATTGTCGTTTTTGATCCATTGAGTCAGGTTCTCTTCATAGGTTCTTTTAATCTCAATAGTTCCCATCCTTTCAAGTCCCTGGCTTTCACCAATCCATTTTTTCCAGGCATTGGCCAGACTTGATTTTTTAGCTGAATACTGTAACCGTAAAAGGGGATCGGTATTCATCGCCTCCTCCATAATTTCAATCTTTCTGCCTCTGATCTCAATCATCCTGGGATTCAGATAGTTTTTTACCATATCTATATGATACGAAGGGACATATTTTGAGGTGGTTCCGGGATATCCGAATACCATGGTAAAATCGCCCTCGTTAACACCTTTTACTGACACCGGGAAGAAATAAGCCGGCTTGTACGGGATATTATCTGCAGAATAATCTGCAGGTTTATTGTCCTTCCCTGCATAAATTCTGAAGAGAGAAAAATCACCAGTATGACGTGGCCATACCCAGTTGTCGGTCTCGCCACCAAATTTACCAATTGCTGACGGAGGAGCTCCTACAAGTCTTACATCCCTGAATACTTCATTTACAAAGAGAAAATACTGTTTGCCCATATAAAATGGCTTAACCGCTGCAACATAACCTGTACCCGCAACAGCTTCTTTTGTAATGATCGAGATATTCGCTTCAATTGCGCTCTCCCGTTCAGATGCACTCAGGTTTTCACTAACCCCTTTAAGTACTTTATCAGTCACATCTTCCATACGCTTCAGGAAAGTGACAGTCAGTCCGGGATTCGGCAGTTCCTCCCTGGCCGACATAGCCCAGAAGCCATTGGTCAGGTAGTCCTTTTCAACAGAAGAATGCTTTTGTATCTGACCATAACCGCAATGATGATTTGTTATAAGCAAACCATCATTCGATATAAGCTCTCCGGTGCAGCCACCTCCAAAATGTACAATGGCATCTTTCATACTTGCTTTATTAACACTGTAAATATCCTCGGCAGAGAGCTTAAAACCCTTCTCCTGCATTAGTTTAATATTATATTTCTCAATCAGTATCGGGATCCACATCCCTTCATCAGCTCTGAGAACCGGAGTGAAAATAAGTGTATATACTACACTTAATAATAAGCATATTTTCTTCATTATCAATGTATTATTGCATAAGTTTTTTTAATTCTGCATATAAGCGTTGTACAGGTAATCCTACGACATTAAAGTAGGATCCGTCAATATGGCTGCATGCAGTCAGTCCGATCCATTCCTGGATACCATAAGCTCCTGCCTTGTCAAACGGTGCATATTTCTCGACATAATAACGAATCTCACTGGCGGACATCTCCTCAAAAGTAACTTTTGTAGACTCAGTAAAAACCACTTTCCGGTCATACAACATGATTGAAACACCAGTAATAACCTCGTGAGTGGTTCCGGAAATCTCACTGAGCATAAAGGCAGCCTCGTCGGTACTGGATGGTTTCCCAAGGACCTTTCCTCTGCACCAGACAATTGTATCGGCAGTTATGATTATCTCATTTTCTTTAATCACCTCTCTGAAAGAATCGGCTTTTTTTCCGGCAACGAGACGGGCGATTTCAATTCCGTCAAGTCCGCCAGGGAATGATTCATCAAAGTCCATGATCACAATTTCAAAGTCAATGCCCAATTCCCTCAAAAGTTGCTGCCGGCGCAATGACCTTGATGCAAGTATGACCCTGTATTTTCTAAGACTGTCGATCAGCATATTCATAAAAGATTCCAGGAAAGCAGCCCTTCAACAACCAACGAATACAAAATACCCGCAAGCATTACAATCTTCATCATCCTGCTTGCACTGTGCATCTGCTTTCTGTCTGTGCTTCTGAATACTGTTACTATTACAATAATCAGAGGAATAACTAAAAATGCAGAAATATAAATCAGCGTATATTTATCAAAAAGGAAAAAATACCATACAAGGTATAGTAATGCAATTGTAATGACAATCAAAACTGATGTGATTACCTTCGATGTTATTATTCCGGCAATAACCGGTAATGTATTCCTTCCATAGGCAATGTCACCTTCGTAATCCTCAATATCTTTAATGATCTCTCTTGTAAGTGTCGTAATAAAAGCAAAAAGAGCAAAACCTCCAACCCAATAGAAGATAAAATCAAAATCAGGAATCCTTATTGCAGTTACCGAATATGATCTGTAGAGTGCCGACCACTCATAAAATCCTACAATCATCGGAACAAGAGCTGTAAGAATCGCAATAATAATATTACCGATAAGAAATTGCCGCTTATAACTGGCAGAATAAAAATAAAGCAGACCCGAAACAATAAGGAACATGATACCAGTCATTAAATAACCTGAGCGCCAAGAGACATAGAATCCTAATAAAACTCCTGCAAGGTTGAAAATATTATGCAGCATCATGGCCTGCCTTCTTTCGATTCTGGTACCAACAATTACCTTTCCCTTGTTAATCAGGTCTGTTTTTATGTCAAAATAGTCATTAATAACATAGCCTCCGGCTGTAATGAATACAGTGGCAGCGACAAGAAGGATGAAGGAAAATAGTGAAAACTGCAGGGTTACAGGAATTTCATTACCTGAGCCCTGCTGTAGAATTATCCCGATTTTGCCTATTACAGGTTCAATTACAGCATAGCGCATCAAAACCATAGTAAGAATAACTATCGCCAGATTTTGCCACCTGATAAGAGTCAGAAATGATTTCATAAATTACCAGCTATAAGCATCTGAATCCATCCATTTGTCGTGAAGCCTTAAAACCTGTTCTATCACATCTCTCACACATCCTTCCCCCCCTTTTTTATCCGATATATAAGCAGCAACCTGCTTTATCTCGCTATCTGCATCAGAAGGGCAAACAGGAATACCTGCAACCTTCATTACCGGTAAATCAGGAATATCATCACCCATGAAAACAACCTCAGAATTAAGCAGATCATATTTTTTCAGGAAAGCATTAAAGTGGTCAATTTTAGATCGGCTGTTAAGATATATATCTTTAATTCCCAGCAGTTTAAGCCTCTTCTGATATTCTTTGGAACTGTTCCCTGAAATGACTCCGATATGATATCCCTTTTTTACAGCATACTGAAGGGCATAACCGTCACGCAGGTTAACAGTTCTGTTTGGAACACCAAATGAATTCAGGTTTATGGTCTGCAGCGATAATACTCCATCAATATCAAAAATAAAAGCCTTGACCTTGATCAGGTTCTCTTTAAAATTGGTCATTAATTACTTTTTGTTGTGATATTTCAAAATAGATTTGGAGATATCTCTGTAGATCTTCTGCAAATCGTGGTCGAAAGATAATAATTCCAAATGTTTCCTGATAGTGTTTTTGTCATTCCTCACTGCAGGTCCTGTCTGAGAATTTTCAGGACCTGATTCAAATGCTTTGAGAAAGGTTTCCTGCAGAAGAGGTTTAAGCTCATCAAAGGAATAACCCGAATTGTTTGCCAGCTCCTTCCCTATTGTCATCATATGATTTGTGAAATTGCAGGCAAATACAGCTGCCAGGTGGAGTAAACGGCGCTGCTCTGTTTCAGCATAACTGACCCTGCATCCTAATGTATCAGCAACATAGGTGAGAATGGAAGCTGTTTCACTGTCCGATGATTCAATAAAAACCGTTAATTCGCTGAAATTTATTCCGCGTTTGTATGAAAACGTCTGGAGAGGGTAAATAACTCCTTTCTTAGTTATTCCGGCAGGGAATACTTCCAAGCCAATACTACCGGCTGTATGAGCCACTATAGTACCTGGCCTGCACCTGAGGTCTGAAAGTACTCTTTTAAGCTTGCTGTCAGGCACTGCTATAATTACAAGATCGGTTGAATCCGGAATAGCCGGTTTTTTTGTCCAGGTGGCTTTACATTCATTTGCCAGCAGGATACCTTTTGTTTCGGAGGTTGATATAACAGTATCAATAACAAGACCTTTAGTGAAAAGCTCACGGCACAAAGCAGAACCAACCCTGCCTGCACCCACAAATGAAACTGTAATTTTTTTCACTTCCGGATTTTTTCTGAAATATACAAAAATGAAGCGAAAAATCACCCTTAAATGCCGCAACAGCGGCACTTATTGAAAAACAGTGGATTTGAAAGCCACCCCTGGGGGCATAGGCGTTAACTTAAAACTTTTTCTGTTGAAGTTGAGGGATAGTAAAAGTTTCCCCTCCTTTTGAAGGAGGGGAAACTTTTTTCGCATTCCCTCTTCTAATTACAGTCTTAGCTTGATGGCTATGCCCTTTTGGGGGGTTGAAAATATTATCAATCTTCTTTATTTCTTGCCATACAGATCAAGGAAAATGTCTGTAACCTGTATGTTATATATCTTATACAGGCTTGTCTGATAGCTCTGATTGCTTGACTGCCATACATAACTGCAATCCCAGTAAACATGACCTGATACCATCAGTTCATCACCTGATTTGAAATTTTTTACTTTGGGAAACATCTCCACAGGATTACAGAAGGTATAGTTAGAATAGGGATCCCCGACTGTCTGTAGCGTCATTGATGTTCCTGCTTCATTGAAATACACATTGCAGGGTTGATTGGTTATGGAGAAGAGAACATCTTTTCCGCAACCACATTTCTTTTGTTTCTTACAATCTGTACTCGTAAAAACAGGAAGAATGATAACCAGGATAACCGCTATTCTTCTTATCAGCTTACTCATTATTAACTAATTATTTGACCAGTATAAAACGCAAATATAGGCTTTTTATTTTAAGCCTGTGCTGTTGGTCCTCCAAAAGTGAGTGGTACAACAGGCACCGACCCTTTTACGTCTTTAATAGTTCCATGAACTGCCTCATATTTTGAGATATTATCCTGGAGGGCAGCCACAAGCCTCTTTGCATGTTCTGGTGTAAGGATTATCCTTGATTTAACCTGAGCTTTGGGAATACCTGGCATAATCCTTATAAAGTCGACAACAAATTCAGAAGCTGAATGAGTTATAACAGCAAGGTTTGAATATGTACCCTGTGCAACTTCCTCATTCAGTTCAATACTTATCTGTCCCTGATTTTTAGGATCTGGTGCAGCCATTTTTTCTATTTTTTAGCTTTTACGGGTTCTTCTTCTTCCTGGGCAACAGAGACAAGGTTCTCATACTCTTCCAGTGAACCAACAATGATGTCATTATACTGACGCTGACCTGTACCTGCAGGAATAAGGTGACCAACGATGACGTTTTCCTTCAACCCTTCAAGCTTGTCTACCTTACCAAGAATTGCAGCTTCATTGAGCACTTTGGTTGTCTCCTGGAAGGAAGCAGCCGAGAAGAAGCTCTTGGTCTGGAGTGATGCACGGGTTATACCCTGAAGAACCTGGCTTGATGTAGCAGGAATTGCATCCCTCGATTCAACAGTTTTGAGGTCGCGGCGCTTAAGAGCCGAATTTTCATCCCTAAGCTTGCGGGCAGTAACAATCATACCCGGACGAAGTGTTTGTGAATCACCGGAATTGACAATAACCTTCTTGCCATAAATCCAGTCGTTTTCATCCATGAACTCGAGTTTGTCAACAACCTGGCGCTCGAGGAATTTTGTATCACCCGGGTCAACTATCTCAACTTTACGCATCATCTGGCGGACAATGATCTCGAAATGCTTGTCATTGATTTTCACACCCTGAAGACGGTAAACCTCCTGTATCTCGTTTACTATATATTCCTGAACTTTTGTAGGACCTTTGATAGCAAGTATGTCTGAAGGTGTTATGGCTCCGTCTGAAAGTGGAATACCTGCCTTAACATAGTCGTTCTCCTGAACAAGGATCTGTTTTGAAAGAGGTACAAGATATTTCTTAACCTCATCAGTCTTTGACTTGATTGATATCTCCCTGTTACCTCTTTTGATCTTTCCGAAGGTTACTTCTCCATCAATCTCTGAAACAATTGCCGGGTTCGACGGATTACGTGCTTCGAAAAGTTCTGTTACCCTTGGCAGACCACCGGTGATATCACCTGATTTTCCGACAGCTCTTGGGATTTTGGCGAGAACTTCGCCAGCCTCAACCATCTTGTCAGGGTCGATAACAAGGTGAGCACCTACAGGAAGGTTATACAGCCTTAACTCCTCACCTTTCTTGTCAAGTATCTTTATTGCCGGATTCTTTGTCTTGTCCCTGCTTTCTATGATAACCTTTTCCTTAAAACCGGTCTGCTCATCTGACTCTTCACGGAAGGTAACACCTTCTATGAGGAAATCGTATCCAACCTTACCCGACATCTCGGCGATAATAACTGCATTGAACGGATCCCATTCGCAGATCAGTTTGCCCTTCTCTATCTCCTGTCCTGGCTTAACATAAAGCTTTGAACCGTAAGGAATAGTATGAGTAGTAAGTGCAATACCGGTTTTCTTGTCAACAATTCTTAATTCTGCAAGACGTCCGATAACTATTTCAATATCACCCTTTTCAGGATCTGATTTAGGAACTGAACGAAGCTCTTCAATTTCAGCTATACCTCCATATCTTGCGACAAGGCGCGATTCAGTTGTAATGTTTGAGGCAGTACCACCCACATGGAATGTACGGAGTGTAAGCTGCGTTCCTGGTTCACCGATACTCTGTGCAGCAATTACGCCGACAGCTTCACCTTTCTGTACCATACGGCCTGTTGAAAGGTTACGTCCGTAACATTTTGCGCAAACACCCTTTTTCGATTCACATGTGAGCACTGAACGGATCTCAACCTGCTCTATCGGTGAGTCTTCAATCTTCCTGGCAAGATCTTCGGTAAGCTCCTGTCCGGATTCAACAATCAGTTCACCTGTGAGAGGATGGTATACATCATGAACTACGGTACGACCGAGAACTCTCTCATAAAGGGATTCAACAACTTCCTCATTCTTCTTGATTGCTGTTGCCACAAGACCCCTGAGAGTGCCACAATCCTCTTCATTGATAATAACATCCTGAGAAACGTCAACCAGACGGCGTGTAAGATAACCGGCATCAGCTGTTTTGAGAGCTGTATCGGCAAGACCTTTACGTGCACCGTGTGTTGAGATGAAGTACTCAAGAACTGAAAGTCCCTCTTTGAAGTTTGAAAGAATTGGGTTTTCAATAATTTCAGAGCCTGTTGAGCCTGATTTCTGTGGTTTCGCCATAAGACCCCTCATACCTGAAAGCTGACGGATCTGTTCTTTTGAACCCCTTGCACCTGAGTCGAGCATCATATATACTGAGTTGAAGCCCTGCTTGTCGGTTGAAAGCTGCTTCATCAGTGACTGTGTCAATCTTGCATTAACATGTGTCCAGATATCAATTATCTGGTTGTAACGTTCATTATTTGTAATGAAACCCATGCTGTAGTTGTTCAGAACTTCCTCAACCTGGTCATATCCTTCGGATACAAATTTTGTCTTTTCCTCAGGTATAATAACATCATCAAGGTTGAATGACAAGCCACCCTTGAATGCCGAGTAGAATCCAAGATTCTTGATTGCATCCAGGAAGTCAGCTGTTTTTGCGGTTCCGGCAAGTTTCAGAACGCGACCTATAATATCCCTTAACGACTTCTTGGTAAGAAGTTCATTTATATATCCTACTTCAGTAGGTACATACTGATTAAAGATAACGCGACCTACTGTAGTCTCAATCAGATGATTAACAAGTTCACCATCTTTCCTGTCGTTTACCTTAACTTTTATGTACGCGTGGAGGTCTATCTTTCCTTCGTTAAAAGCTATGTTTACCTCTTCGCTTGAATAGAATACAAGACCTTCTCCCCTTACTTTATCCTTGCCATCACTCTTTCTTCCCTTTGTTATATAATACAGACCGAGAACCATATCCTGTGAAGGAACTGTGATCGGCGCACCATTTGCAGGGTTGAGAATATTATGGGAGGCAAGCATGAGCATCTGGGCCTCAAGTATTGCAGCATTACCGAGAGGAAGATGTACTGCCATCTGGTCACCGTCGAAGTCAGCGTTGAAAGCTGTACAGACGAGAGGGTGAAGTTGAATAGCTTTTCCTTCAATAAGCTTCGGCTGGAAAGCCTGAATACCGAGTCTGTGAAGGGTTGGAGCACGGTTAAGGAGTACAGGATGTCCCTTAAGAACATTCTCAAGTATATCCCAAACAACAGGATCTTTCCTGTCAACTATTTTCTTTGCTGATTTAACTGTTTTTACAATTCCTCTTTCAATCAGTTTTCTGATAATGAATGGCTTGTAAAGCTCTGCTGCCATATCCTTCGGAAGTCCGCACTCATGAAGTCCGAGTTCAGGACCAACAACGATAACCGAACGTGCAGAGTAGTCAACCCTTTTACCGAGCAGGTTCTGACGGAAACGTCCCTGTTTTCCTTTAAGGCTGTCACTAAGTGACTTAAGAGGACGGTTTGCATCAGTTTTTACAGCATTGGCTTTTCTTGAATTATCGAAGAGAGAGTCAACAGCTTCCTGGAGCATACGCTTCTCGTTACGGAGAATAACTTCCGGAGCTTTGATCTCGATAAGTCTCTTAAGACGGTTGTTTCTTATTATAACCCTTCTGTAAAGATCATTGA
This sequence comes from uncultured Bacteroidota bacterium, assembly GCA_937864815.1. Classification (GTDB taxonomy): domain Bacteria; phylum Bacteroidota; class Bacteroidia; order Bacteroidales; family VadinHA17; genus LD21. The sequence continues at coordinate 16,141 of CALMJY010000274.1, read as the reverse complement.
GGTCGCTTGTAGCAAATCTTCCTCCGTCAAGGGGTACAAGAGGCCTGAGTTCAGGCGGAATTACAGGTACAACCTTTATTATCATCCATTCAGGTTTGTTCACATGCTTTGAATCCCTGAAAGCTTCAACAACCTGAAGTCTCTTTAGAGCTTCATTTTTACGCTGCTGTGAAGTTTCGGTATTCGCCCTGTGACGAAGAGAATATGACATTTCATCGAGATCGATCCGTCCCAGAAGCTTATTAAGTGCTTCTGCACCCATATCTGCAACAAACTTATCAGGATGATTATCTTCAAGATACTGATTTTCTTTTGGCAGAGACTCAGTTATCTCAAGGTATTCTTCTTCTGTAAGGAAGTCAAGATATTTAACACCATCAGCTGCCTTGATACCCGGATTGATTACAACATACCTTTCGTAGTATATTATTGAATCGAGCTTTTTTGTTGGCAGTCCAAGAAGGTAACCGATTTTGTTCGGGAGAGAACGGAAATACCATATGTGTGCTACCGGCACTACAAGTGATATATGTCCCATCCTTTCACGGCGGACCTTCTTTTCTGTAACTTCAACACCGCAACGGTCGCACACGATTCCCTTATAACGGATTCTCTTGTACTTTCCGCAATGGCATTCATAATCTTTTACCGGACCGAAAATTCTTTCGCAGAACAGCCCGTCACGTTCAGGCTTATATGTACGGTAATTTATTGTTTCCGGCTTGAGCACCTCACCACTTGAGCGATCAAGTATTTCTTCAGGTGATGCAAGACCTATAGAAATTTTCGAGTAACTGGTCTTTGTCTTGTTATCTCTTCTGAATGACATATTTGAATATTTATTATTTCAAAAAACTAAAAATTCAAAACTTTGTGCAATACTTCTAGTCAAGTATCACGCTAAGTCCGAGACCTCTGAGTTCGTGCAGGAGAACATTCAGCGACTCAGGTATACCTGGCTGCGGCATTGGTTCACCTTTCACAATAGCTTCATATGCTTTAGCGCGTCCGACAACGTCGTCCGATTTTATAGTAAGGATTTCCTGGAGAATATGGGCAGCACCGAATGCTTCAAGAGCCCAGACTTCCATTTCACCAAAACGCTGACCTCCGAACTGTGCCTTACCTCCGAGAGGCTGCTGGGTAATGAGCGAGTATGGACCGATTGAACGGGCGTGCATCTTATCATCAACCATATGACCCAGTTTAAGCATATAGATTACACCTACCGTAGCAGACTGGTCAAATTTCTCACCGGTTCCACCGTCACACAGGAATGTCTTTCCAAACTTCGGAATACCTGCTTTCTCAGTATATTCAGTTATCTGGTCAATTGTTGCACCGTCGAAAATCGGGGTTGAGAATTTGAGACCAAGTTCCCTTCCTGCCCATCCAAGTACTGTTTCGTAGATCTGCCCAAGGTTCATCCTTGAAGGCACACCCAGAGGATTAAGTACAATATCAACAGGGGTTCCGTCTTCGAGGAAAGGCATATCTTCAGCGCGTACAATCTTGGCAACAATACCTTTGTTACCATGGCGCCCGGCCATCTTGTCCCCAACTTTAACCTTGCGTTTCTTGGCTATATAAACCTTGGCAAGACGAACGATACCCGCTGGCAGCTCATCACCGATAGTGATGTTGTATTTCTTGCGCTTATAGATACCGTCAATCTCCTTGTATTTAATGATATAGTTATGCAGGAGCTGCTTTATGCTGTCATTTTTCTTTTTGTCAGTGGTCCATTTATTCGGATTGACGTTAAGAAAATCAACTTCCTGAAGCTGCTTCAGAGTGAATTTACTGCCTTTAGGAATTACATCAACATTAAGATAATCCTTAACTCCCTGAGATGTTTTACCATTAACCAGAATAAACAGTTTATCAACCAGTCTGGTCTTAAGATCATCAATATTTCTGTTGAATTCTGTCTCGATCTTGTCGAGCATCGGCTTCTCGACAGATTTTGCTTTCCTGTCTTTTATAGCCCTGGTAAAGAGCTTCTTGTCAATAACAACTCCATCGAGTGAGGGACCTGCTTTCAGTGAAGCATCCTTTACATCTCCGGCTTTATCACCAAAGATTGCGCGCAGAAGTTTCTCTTCAGGTGAAGGATCAGATTCTCCTTTAGGAGTGATCTTTCCAATAAGTATGTCACCTGGACGGATGTGAGCACCTATCCTGATAAGACCGTTTTCGTCGAGATTTTTGGTAGCTTCCTCACTTACATTCGGAATATCTGAGGTGAGTTCTTCAAGACCACGCTTTGTATCGCGAACTTCAAGCTGGTATTCATCGATATGCACAGATGTGAAATAGTCTTCCTGTACAACTTTCTCAGAAATAACGATAGCATCCTCAAAGTTATAACCCTTCCATGGCATGAATGCCACTTTCAGGTTTCTTCCAAGGGCCAGTTCACCATGCTTGGTTCCGTAACCTTCAGTAAGTACCTGTCCTTTTTTCACTTTCTCGCCTTTTTTCACAACAGGCAGAAGGTTGATGCAGGTATTCTGGTTTGTTTTACGGTATTTAGGAAGAGTATAGCGTTTGATATCATCATCAAAGCTCACAAATTTCTCCTCATCGGTACGTGTATACCTTATTACTATCTCGTTTGAATCCACAAATTCAACAATTCCGTCACCCTCAGCCATATAAAGAATACGACTGTCCCTGATAACCTGTCCTTCGAGTCCTGTTCCGACTATCGGTGCTTCAGGATTGATAAGCGGAACTGCCTGACGCATCATGTTCGAACCCATAAGAGCCCTGTTGGCATCATCATGCTCGAGGAACGGGATAAGTGAAGCAGCTATTGAAGCTATCTGGTTAGGAGCAACATCCATGAGATCGACTTTTGAAACTTCCTCGAAAGGATAGTCAGCCTCATAACGGCACTTTGCCCTTTGATTTTCAAAATGACCATCTTTTGTAAGAGGAGCGTTCGCCTGGGCGATCATCTTTTCTTCCTCCTCCTCAGCGCTGAGCCAAACTACTCCGCTATGAGACAAGTCTACTTTTGAACCTTTCTTATCGTCATGATTAACAGTAAGATATGGAGTTTCAATAAATCCCAGATCATTTATCTTTGCAAATACACAAAGAGAAGATATAAGACCAATATTGGGACCTTCAGGTGTTTCGATCGGGCAGAGACGGCCATAGTGAGTATAGTGAACGTCCCTTACCTCGAATCCGGCTCTTTCGCGTGAAAGACCGCCTGGTCCGAGAGCAGACATACGGCGCTTGTGAGTCATCTCTGCAAGCGGGTTTGTCTGGTCCATGAACTGTGACAGCTGGTTTGTTCCGAAGAATGAATTGATAACCGAAGAAAGTGTCTTCGAGTTAATCAGGTCAACAGGTGTAAATACCTCGTTATCCCTTACGTTCATCCTTTCACGGATTGTTCTTGCCATACGTGCAAGACCCACACCGAACTGTGCAAATAGCTGTTCACCAACGGTACGCACCCTTCTGTTGCTCAGGTGGTCGATATCGTCGATATCAGTCTTTGAATTGATAAGTTCAATCAGGTAACCGATAATCTTTATAATGTCCTCACGCGTAAGGATTTTGGTATTCATATCGGTTTCGAGGCCAAGCTTTTTGTTTATCCTGTAACGGCCAACTTCACCAAGGTCATAGCGTTTGTCGGAGAAGAATAGCTTGTCGATAACATCGCGTGCGGTTGCCTCATCAGGCGGTTCTGCATTACGCAGCTGCCTGTAGATATAGATTACTGCCTCTTTTTCAGAGTTACAGGGATCTTTCTGAAGTGTATTATATATGATTGCGTAATCTGACAGTGTTGTATCATCCTTGTGCAGAAGGATAGTTTTTGCACCGGAATCAACAATAAGGTCAACATGTTCATTTTCGATGACTGTTTCCCTGTCGAGGATTACCTCATTTCTTTCAATTGAAACAACCTCACCTGTATCTTCATCAACAAAGTCTTCGACCCATGTTTTGAGAACCCTTGCAGCCAGTTTGCGGCCGACAAGTTTCTTTATGCTGGTCTTTGACACTTTGTGTTCCTCAGCGAGATTGAAGATCTCAAGGATCTGCTTATCACTTTCGAATCCGATAGCACGAAGCAGGGTTGTCACCGGCAGTTTCTTTTTCCTGTCGATGTAAGCGTACATCACGTTATTGATGTCGGTAGCAAATTCTATCCATGATCCTTTGAATGGAATGATCCTGGCTGAATAGAGTTTTGTACCGTTTGCATGTATACTCTGTCCGAAGAATACTCCTGGGGAACGGTGAAGCTGTGAAACCACAACCCTTTCAGCGCCATTAATAACGAACGTTGCGCGTTCAGTCATGTATGGAACGGTTCCGAGATACACATCCTGTATTACCGTATCAAAATCCTCGTGTTCCGGATCTGTACAGTAAAGTTTTAATTTTGCTTTCAGCGGCACGCTGAAAGTAAGTCCGCGTTCTATGCACTCTTCGATTGTATAACGCGGAGGGTCAATATAATAATCAAGAAATTCGAGGACGAAATTGTTCCTTGTATCAGTTATGGGGAAATTTTCGGTAAAGACTTTGAATAGTCCCTCTTTTTTCCTGTTCTCGGGAGTTGTTCCAAGCTGGAAAAACTCACCGAATGATTTTAACTGAATCTCCAGGAAATCAGGATAATCAAGCTGATTCTTCCTGGAAGCGAAACTTATTCTTTCGGTATTTTTTGAGGACATTTTAAAAAGATTAAGTGAACTTATAATTTAAAGAACAAAAAGGCTTAGTCCCGCACCATGCGGGACTAAACCTATAACCCGGTATTCAGGTATAACTTATTTAAGTTCAACTTCAGCTCCTGCTTCTACTAATTGACCTTTAATAGCTTCAGCCTCTTCTTTGGTAACACCTTCTTTAACTGGTCCGGGAGCAGCATCAACTACTGCTTTAGCCTCTTTCAGACCAAGTCCGGTGATATCCTTAACAAGTTTAACAATCTGTAATTTCTGTCCGCCTGCATTTTTGAGAATAACATCAAATGTTGATTTCTCAGCTGTTGCAGGAGCATCGCCACCTGCTGAAGGAGCTGCAACTGCAACTGCTGCTGCTGCTGCGGGTTCAATGCCATACTCTTCTTTGAGTATTTTAGCCAGTTCGCTTACTTCTTTTACAGATAAGTTAACCAGTTCTTCTGCAAATTTCTTAAGATCTGCCATTTTTTATTGATTTTTAAATTGATTTTACTTTATTTTTCTTCTCTTTTTGACAGTGTATCAAGCACACCGTGAATTTTATTTCCACCTGACTGCAGGGCTGAAATAACGTTCTTGGCAGGAGACTGCAGCAACATAATAACGTCGCCGATAAGTTCTTCCCTGGTCTTAACCGAGATAAGAGCATCTAGCTGATTATCGCCGATATAGATTGATTCCTGAACGTATGCACCTTTAAGCACAGGTTTACCATGACTCTTACGGAATTCCTTTATAAGTTTTGCAGGAACATTTCCCGATTGAGTAAACATGATGGACGTAGTACCTTTCAGAACCGGATAGAGTTCTTCAAAGTTTCCAGTAGTCTGCTCAAGTGCTCTTTTAAGGAGGGTGTTTTTAACAACAATAAGTTTAATATCGTTTTCGAAGCACTTCCTTCTTAGTTCACTTGTATCAGCTGCGTTAAGCTGAGCAGTATCAGTCAGATAAAAGTGACCGTACTCTTTCAATCTTTCAGCAAGGCTGTGTATGATAGCGTTTTTTTCTTCCCGTCTCATTATTTCTTCCGAATTTTACTTTAAATAATTATTCATCAAGACCTTTTGGATCGATTTTAACACCCGGACTCATTGTGCTGGAAATGAATATACTGCGTAAGTATGTTCCTTTCGCGGCAGCCGGTTTAAGTTTGTTTACCATTGTGATAAACTCCTTGGCATTATCAGCGATCATCTGGGGCTCAAATGAGACTTTTCCGATAGAGGTATGAATGATTCCGTTCTTATCGACTTTGAAATCAATCTTACCCTGCTTCACTTCTTTAACAGCCTTACCTATTTCCATTGTGACAGTTCCACTTTTGGGGTTCGGCATCAGTCCGCGGGGACCGAGTATTCGACCTAACTGACCGACCTTTCCCATAACGGATGGCATGGTTATGATAACATCCACATCTGTCCAACCAGCTTTGATTTTCTCAACATAATCGTCAAGGCCAACATGGTCTGCTCCGGCTTCTCTTGCCTCATTTTCCTTGTCGGGGGTACAGAGCACGAGTACACGTGTCTGCTTACCTGTTCCGTGAGGAAGTGAAACAACGCCGCGAACCATCTGATTGGATTTTCTTGGATCAATACCTAACCTTACATCCAAATCAACAGAAGCATCAAACTTGGTTTTGGTCATCTCCTTAACCAGAGCAGAAGCCTCTTTTAATGAATAAAGCTTGTTCTTATCGAGTTTTTCAAGAGCAAACTTCTGATTTTTGGTAAGTTTAGTCATTTTTTCTCCTAATTAATTATTTTTAGGGAAATCGCCTTTAACGGTAATTCCCATACTTCTGGCGGTACCAGCTACCATTCGCATTGCAGACTCCACTGTAAAACAGTTTAAGTCTTCCATTTTATCCTTAGCAATTGATTTGATCTGGTCCCAGGTGATACTTGAAACCTTATCGCGGTTAGGTTCTTTCGAACCTTTCTTTGTTTTGGTAATTTCAAGTAACTGAACAGCAACCGGTGGGGTTTTAGTGACAAAATCAAATGTTTTGTCAGAATAAACTGTAATAACAACCGGGATAACTTTTCCAGCCTTGTCCTGGGTCCTCGCATTAAATTGCTTACAGAAATCCATAATGTTCACACCTTTTGAACCCAGTGCGGGGCCAACAGGTGGTGATGGATTAGCTCCTCCGCCACGAATCTGTAACTTGATTAATCCAGCAACTTCTTTTGCCATAATTTTAAATTTGCGTATTTATTGCGAGCACTTGAAAGTCGTTCAGGAAGCATTATAAATATCACGACTCTCAATATCTTCTGTTAATTCTCTTTTTCTACCTGCATAAAGCTTAGTTCCAGTGGTGTTTTTCTTCCGAAAATCTTAACCATTACCTTTAGCTTCTTTTTCTCCTCGTTAACCTCTTCAATAATCCCTGTGAAACTGTTGAACGGTCCGTCAATAACTTTTACCGATTCACCAACAAAGAATGGAACATTGAGCTCCTCATCGCTGGCATTCAGTTCATCTACTTTACCGAGAATACGGTTAATTTCAGGTTTTCTCAATGGTACAGGTTCTCCATCCTGTGAACCCAAAAAACCTATTACATTAGGTATATTCCTTAATAAATGAGGCACTTCACCTGTAAGTACTGCTTCAACAAGCACATATCCCGGAAAGAAAGTTCTTTCCTTGCTTATCTTTTTACCTGCTCTTATCTGGTAAACCTTTTCGGTCGGGATAAGAACCTGTGAGACATAATCCTGAAGTTTAAGACGTGCCACTTCGCTCTCGATATACTCTTTCACCTTCTTCTCTTTCCCACCGATAGCCCGAAGCACATACCACTTTTTAATATTCTCACTCATTGGAATCTTCCTCTGATTAGTATAATAAACTGTAAACAAACTCCATGATATTGCTGAATGCCAGGTCCATACCGGCAACTATCAATGCAAATATCAGGGAAGCAACCATTACGAGAACGGCACTATTCTGGAGTTCGCTCCATGTTGGCCAGGTCACTTTGTGTAAAAGTTCTGTGAATGAGTCCTGAAAATATCCTTTTATATTCATCTTACTAATAAATTTTCGCACGGGAGGAGAGACTCGAACTCCCGACACCTGGTTTTGGAGACCAGTGCTCTACCAACTGAGCTACACCCGTGTTTTTATGTTGGGTACGGTCGCGACCGTACCCAACATAGATAAATATCCAAAACCTTTTATTCTACAATAGCGGTAACTGCACCGGCACCTACTGTTCTTCCACCTTCACGGATAGCAAAACGCAATCCTACGTTGATAGCAACAGGGTAGATAAGCTCAACGGTAATTGTTACGTTATCACCAGGCATAACCATTTCAGTTCCTTCAGGAAGAGTGATTTCACCTGTAATATCGAGTGTCCTTACATAGAACTGAGGACGATATTTATTATGGAATGGAGTATGACGTCCACCTTCTTCTTTCTTAAGAACATAAACCTCGGCTTTGATCTTTGTATGAGGTGTTATTGAGCCTGGCTTGGCAAGAACCATACCTCTTTTAATCTCTTTCTTATCAACACCACGAAGGAGAAGACCTACGTTGTCACCAGCTTCACCTCTGTCAAGGATTTTACGAAACATCTCAACACCTGTACAAACTGATTTACGTTTTAAAGCACCAAGTCCGATAAGTTCAAGTTCATCACCGGTAAGAACAACACCGGTTTCAATACGGCCTGTTGCAACGGTACCACGTCCTGTGATTGAGAACACGTCTTCAACCGGCATAAGGAATGGTTTTTCATTGTCGCGGGGAGGTATTGGAATATACTCATCAACTGAATTCATGAGTTCCATAACTTTTTCTTCCCATTTCGCTTCACCGTTCATTGCACCAAGTGCTGAACCACGGATAACAGGAGCGTTATCGCCATCGAATTTATAGAAATTGAGCAGGTCACGTACTTCCATCTCAACGAGGTCAAGGAGTTCCGCATCTTCCACCATGTCCACTTTGTTCATGAACACGAGTACTTTAGGAACGTTAACCTGGTGTGCAAGAAGGATATGTTCACGTGTCTGAGGCATTGGACCGTCAGTTGCTGCAACCACAAGGATTGCACCGTCCATCTGTGCGGCACCTGTAACCATGTTCTTGATATAGTCAGCGTGACCCGGGCAGTCTACGTGTGCATAGTGACGGGATGCTGTCTGATATTCAACGTGAGCAGTGTTAATAGTAATACCCCTTTCTTTCTCCTCAGGAGCATTATCAATTGAATCAAAATCCCTGATTTCAGAGAGACCTTTTTTTGCAAGGACCATAGTGATCGCTGCAGTCAAAGTTGTTTTGCCATGGTCTACGTGACCGATTGTACCGATGTTCACGTGTGGTTTCGACCTGTCAAATTTTTCTTTTGCCATAACTCCAAGCGTATTAAATTTAGTTTATCTATAATCAATTAATCATTAATCTCCTGTTGAGCCGGAGGGGGGAATTGAACCCCCGACCCCTTCCTTACCAAGGAAGTGCTCTACCACTGAGCTACTCTGGCCTCAAAAAGTGAGCGGGAGACGGTACTCGAAACCGCGACCCTTAGCTTGGAAGGCTAATGCTCTACCAACTGAGCTACTCCCGCTTATATCGTCCAAAGAGAACCGCAGGCAAGCCACTTTCTGCTGCATAATACGGTTTTATCCTGTCTTAAGTGGGGAGAGCAGGATTCGAACCTACGAAGGCATTTGCCAGCAGATTTACAGTCTGCCCCAGTTGGCCGCTTTGGTATCTCCCCCCTATAAACAGAGTCTTACTCCTAAGACACACATTTACAAATCTTTCAAGAGCCGATGAAGGGATTCGAACCCCCGACCTGCAGATTACAAATCAGCTGCTCTGGCCAACTGAGCTACATCGGCAATTTAAAGAACGTACCGTTTGAGCATAATTTACCCTTAAAAAACGGTTTGCAAATGTATGAATTTAAAATTTATTATTCAAAATAAATTGATATATTTTTGAAAATAGAAGGATCATAAGCCCCTCTTCTTCTGCTTATGCTTGGTAATCTGCTTTTTAAGTGCATCTACTGCTTCATCAGTAGCCTCTTCAAATGTTTTGCTCTGCTTCTTTGCGAACAGAGGTTTTCCTGATACTTCCAGCTTAATTTCACTAATTTTATTTTCACGGTCCTGATCCTTGTCAAGTCTGAGATAGACCTCGGCATTTACAATGTCTTCACCAAACTGGTTAAGTTTCTCCAGTTTCTGCTGAACAAAGTCGATCAGCTTTTTGTCGGCATCAAACCGTACTGAATGAATCTGAATGTTCATGATAGTACCTCCTTTTATTAATTAGTGTCAAGCTCTTGGATGAGCCTGTTTATATATCTTCTTAAGTTTCTCAAAGGTATTATGTGTATATACCTGTGTTGCAGATAGATTGGCATGTCCAAGCAATTCCTTAATTGAATTCAGATCTGCACCGTTATTAAGCATGTGTGTTGCAAAAGTATGACGCAGTATATGCGGGCTTTTCCTGTCGGCTGTTGTAACTATGGACAGATACCCCTTTACTATATTATATACGAGTTTATCATATAATTTATTACCCTTCCCTGTAACAAAAAGCCACTCACTGCTATTCGTATTCATAAATTCATCCCTCATCGCCATATAGGTACCAAGATTCTTTATAAAAGGCTTAACCAGCGGTATGATTCTCTGTTTATTCCTTTTTCCGGTAACCTTTACAGTTGCTTCAGCGAGATCTATATCTGAATCCTTCAAACCAATCAGCTCCGATCTCCTCATTCCTGTTAGGTATAACATCTCTATGATTGTTTTGTTCCTCACTCCTTCAAAATCTTCACCGAAACTTACTTCATCCAGCAGCGTGGACATTGATTTTTCCTCAATAAATACAGGAAGTCTCTTCTTTCTTTTTGGAACCACAACCTTTTGAAGGGGATCATTTTTCAGGACTCCTTCCTTACGCAAAAATCTGAAATATACCCTCAGGCAGGATATCTTTCTATGCACTGATACTGCTGAATATTCAGTATCAAGCATACTGACTATCCATGCCCTGATATCATGGGATGTAACTTCTGAAGGATTATCCGAGTGCCCTGATTCATTCAGGAAAGACTCAAACTGACCCAGGTCATTTAAATAAGATCTGACTGTATGCGGCGAATACCGCTTTTCGATCATCAGATATTGCAAGAACGATTCCTTATTATTCATAAAGGAACCTCCATATCTGTTATGTTATAATTAAAGATAGAACAGGTGAACTATTCTTCGTTCTCCTGCATCTTCTGAACATACATAGCCTTCTTGATTTCTTCTCTACGGCGTACTGAAGGTTTTACAAAAGCCTGACGTGAACGTAATTCGCGGATCACTCCCGTCTTTTCAAACTTCCTTTTGAACTTTTTTAAAGCTCTTTCTATGTTTTCGCCTTCTTTTAATGGTACAATAATCATAATATAACAAATTCATTTTTAAATGAGGCGCAAAGTTAGAAATAGAAAAAATGATTTCAAAACATTTATGGACTTAAATTTCTCATAAGTGCTGGTTTTTAATTATTTTGAATGGAATTTCTAATCTTTCTGCACATTATAGTTGTTAATAAAAGTAATAAAATTCCTGAACAAATGCAAGAAAAAAGAGATGAATCGGAAAATGCTTATAATAATTCATTAAGCTAGTGCGGATTTGTAATTCTTGCTAATTCTTATTTGGCACCGATTAAAAATCGGCGCCAGCGTGCCCAGTTATAAGCATGGCGAGGCTGTCTCACTTAAAACTAAGATAAGGTTTGACTTTTTTGGCAGTCTCCTCTCCTATCAGCTTATTTGCCACAAGGTCATCAATACTTCTTATCCTGCCTTCAAGTTCACGGAACTTAAGAATGGAATTAACCTCATTCCTCTCAAAATATGGCATTCTTGAAAGCCTTTTATAATCACCACTGTTAATTTCTATCTTTTCAATGCACGATGTATCTACAATTACTCTTTCCTTAATGATCTCATATGTCTCAGGCTTTACTCCGTAAACTTCCCTCAGCTGCTCTTTAACTGCATATCCTCCGAGCAACTGCCTGTACTTTATAATCCGCTGTGATAATACCGGTCCGATACCAGGTAGCCTGATTAGTTCAGAAGTATCGCACCTGTTTATATCGACCATAATTTCCTTTTTCCTTTGAACAGATGAATGACCGGAAACTTTTTTCGCCGGAGGTGAAATCTGACCGACAGAATTGCCTGTATTCTTTACGGGTTCAACCGGAATTTCCTCGATAATGATTGGCCTTTCAGGAACAAGAAACCTGACAGAGAACACAGCAAATATCAAAATGATAAGAATCAGGGAAGCCCGCCTTTCCCTTCGGGTATAGCCAAACCACTTCAGGATTGGCGAAAAATCAAATTTCATAACACATATGTTTAAATTGCAGCGATAACAATGCAATTTAACAAAAAGATCTGAAATTATAAACGGATTTATCAGAAAGGATAGCCGATACCAATTACAATAGTGAAATCGCTCCGATCATATGGACGGTTTGATACAATCCACTTGTTCCTTTCCTGTATTACAGGATCTCTTAGCTTCATTCCGAAATCAATCCTGCCGAGAAAAAAGCTGAAATCAAACCTGAGACCGGCACCGGTACCTATTGCAATATCCTTATAAAAATTCTTAAGCTGGAATTGTGTTCCCGGCCTGTCAGGATCCTCCCTGTAGTTCCAGATATTACCTGCATCAACAAAAACAGCACCTTCAAGTATCCAGAATAATTTGAACCTGTATTCGGCATTTAGCTCCAGTTTTATATCGGCTGTCTGGTTAAGAAATGTGGTTACAGTATCAGTGGCATATGATCCCGGACCAAGAGTTCTGACAGGCCAGCCTCTTATACCATTTGCTCCGCCACCAAAATATTGTTTCTCAAAAGGTATGGCTTTCGAATTACCGTAAGGAATGCCAATACCGAAGAATCCTCGGTAAACCATTGAAGCTGCATCGTTTATGAAATAATTGTATCGGATGTCAACGTCGGTTTTGAAGTATTGTGCAAATGGCTGACCTAAAAACGTATTTGCCACACTATCAGGTTGATGCGGATTAGATATCCTGTTAAAAGCCTGCAACAGGTTACCTGATGCTTCCATATTCCATCTTAGGAACCAGTAATCTTTTGATTTTTTAATAGACTGATTATTAAATATATATGAATAGCTGCCTCCCAGAATAAGCACATCCTGATATGCATAGGCAAGATAAGACGACGATTCTACCTGCTTGGCAAATTCAGGATCAATTGTGTCAAGCCTGACCAGGTTAAACTGCAGGGGATTCACAAAATGCTCATTGTAGTTGCCGGCTTTCCAGTTATATCCAAAGGCACTGTTTGCCATAGTCCGGATGTAAAATGGCATATCCTGGTAGTTATATGCTGCTATAATCGTTGTTGAAGGATTATACTTCTTCACAAACTCTTCACTATTTACGAATGGTACAAGGAAATCAGGTAACCTTAAGCTGGTCTCAACTCCGTACTCCTGGGTCGGGTCCAGTCTTTGTCCCTCCTGTCTCATAGCCTCATAGGCTGCTTTAAGCTTCATACTGAAGAGCTCGGCACCATGAAAAAGATTCTTATTCTGATAAATAAGGTTAAGAGCTCCTCCAAGGTTACCTCCCGAGTGTGTGCCTTCCAGCTCAACCTTATAGGATTGTTTGCTGAGCAGTGTAAGGTGAATGTTGCAGTTAATGAGCCTGGATTGATCTGTAATTTCATTGCCGGCATAATCATTGAATGTTATATTGACAAGACGGTACACCTTTGAACCAAGCAGGTGTGCCTGAGAACGCTCAGTATTTGTCTGATTATAAGTTTCTCCGGGTTTCAGGTAGAGCGATTGTATTATGAAGTCATATTTTAATTCCGGTTTCTCCTTCTTTCCTATAAAATAATAGCCCCTGTATAAGACTGTGTCGAGATCGCTGAAATATGCGTCACCTTCCTCCAGAGCATCACGAGGTATAAAGTCCGGATAGATATAAATGTTATTGATTGTGTATATGGAGTGAGGAACCAGCTTAATGTTGTTATTTGCATCAACTTTAGGAAAATTCCTGACAATAAATCTGACATCTACCTGCCTGTTACCCACAGTACTGTCGACCTCAAAAGAAATGTAATCGATTGAAAAATCATAAAATCCATGATCTCTGACAAGTCTCTCAAACCTTAACCTCTCCTGCTGAAGCACATCAACATCGTATGGTTTTCCAAATTCTATAACGCTGTTTATGGAATCGAATCTGTACAGCAGCAAAAGATTGGAATCAGCAATTTCATAGTTAATATTTCTTATTGTATATGGTGTTGTAATATCTACATTATAATATACAGTCGACCTGTTTCGGCCAGTTTCAACTGTTTCGGCCACAATGCCGTCAAAATAACCTTTTGAGGAGACATATGACTGTATCTGATTCACAGATTTAGTGGTTGCATGCAGATCAAAAATAACTGGCTCCTCGCCAATATCACGAAGCCACTTATTAAAACCTATATCCTTTTCTATTTTTGAAAGATTATATAATCCAAGGTGAAACCTGGTACCAAAAATCCTCTTGTTTGGCTTCTGTTTCAGATAAGGTTGCAAATCAATGGGCTTGATACCTTCAGTACTCACCCTGATACGATTTTCGTCAAGAAGAGATTCGCCTTCTGGCACATATTTGGTTGGATTACAGGAGAATATAAATACCGCAGATATTATCAGCGATAGAAATAACCAGACCTTTATCCTCCTCATATAGCTCTATTAGTTCTGCCTGTATCAACTGACAGATTGGCATTCAAATATATCAATAAAAATATTATCCTTTCACAATACAGATCACACGATGACACATCATTTTATTAAACTTTGTGTAATTTTACCATCTCATTTTCTATAATCACTTTCCCGGCATGATCAGTAAGAATAAAACAAAATTCATAACCGCACTTCAGAAAAAGAAGAACAGGGATGATGAAAAACTCTTTGTTATTGAAGGGGATAAGATTGTCAGGGAATTTCTGAATGCAAATGTTCGCCTTAAAATCCTTGCTGCTAAACCTGAATTCATCAATTCACTGCCGGCTGAAAAGCTGAAGCTGGCTGATGAAACAGAAATTGTGAGTTATGAGCAACTGAAACAGATGAGTTCACTTAAAACGCCTCATAATGCGCTGGCGGTGATCGGGAAGCAGGATCCAGTAATTGTTTTTGATCAGGTTTTTACCGGACTGTCGGTTGCTCTCGATGGCATACAGGATCCCGGAAATCTCGGAACGATTATCAGGGCTGCGGCCTGGTTTGGAATCCCGGCTATTGTCTGTTCAAAGGAAAGTGTTGATCTATACAATCCCAAAGTGATCCAGGCAAGCATGGGTGCCATTCTTCATGTGAAAGTATATTATACAGAACTTCCGGAATTTCTTACAAAGGCAACAGAAAAAAAGATCCCGGTATTCGGAACAATGCTCGAGGGTGATTCAATATACAGACACCGGCTTGGGGAAAAAGGGATTATTCTTCTCGGAAATGAGTCAAAAGGGATTTCAGGAGATCTTATTCCTTATATTTCTGACAGAATTTTTATTCCGGGAATGGGATCTTCCAAACCAGGAATAGAATCACTTAATGTGGGAATGGCTGCATCAATTGTTCTCTCTGAATTCTCAAGAAGAAATGAATGATTACTTTCAGAAAGTAACCAGCCTGTCCCTACCTTTTCTTAAGCAGTATTTTTTCAAGTTCTTCCAGACTTTTTCCTTTTGTCTCCGGCAGCTTTATAATTACAAACAGAAGCAAAATAACGCACATAGCATCGAAAAACAGGAATGAGAAAGCACCACCTAATCTGTTAAGCATCAGAGGAAATACAAGGATCAATAGAAAATTTGCCAGCCATAACGACACTATTGATACTGACATTGCCTTGCTTCGAAGCTTATTGGGAAAGATCTCAGATACTATTACCCACGTTACTGCTCCCACAGAGGCAGAAAAAGATGCGATATACATAAGTATAAGAACCAGTATGATATAACCTTCGGTCCTGTTAAGAAAAAAAGCTGTTGCAATCGATGTAAGTGAGACGATCATGCCAGATACTCCGCCAACCAGAAGAGGTTTTCTTCCGAGTCTGTCCACAAGTGATATTGCCACAAAGGTAAAAATCAGATTGCCGCCTCCAATGATTGCCGTCTGGGTAACAGCACTGCTTGCTCCTGCACCAATGCTCTGGAAAATTACAGGAGCATAATACATAATGGAATTGATTCCTGTTATCTGGCTAAAAATACAAAGGAAGACACCGATGAGGAGAACAGGTCTCATCCTGGGAGAGAATACCTCTCTGAAAGTACCAGAATCTTCCTCTTCAGTAATCGAA
>CALMJY010000273.1 GCA_937864815.1 uncultured Bacteroidota bacterium | reverse complement strand
TATAGTATTTAATAACTTTCATATCAGTACGCATTATAAGTTATACAATTAAAACCTGGCATTAACACCGAAATAGATGATCTTCGGTATCGGATAGTTATCGTTTTCAGGATCGAGACCGGTATATTTGGTAATTGTGAAAACGTTTGACATTCCCGCGTAAACTCTCAGATTTCTGATTGTTTCTTTGGTGAGCTTATAGAACGCATCCGGCAATGTATACCCCAACTGAATAGTCGACAGCCTCAGGTAAGCACCACTTTCCACAAACCTGCTTGAAAATCTCATATTCTGCGCCGGGTCTCCGTAGATCGAACGGGGAATACTGGTATTTGTGTTAGATGGAGTCCAGTAATTCAGCACTGATGTATAAATGTTAGCTCCTGTAGTGCCGGGATTCTCAAGACCCTGGCGAACTGAATTGACTTTCTGAACATCACCAACACCGGTAAACTGGGCCGTGAAATCAAAACCCTTGTACTGGGCATCAATGTTGAATCCGTAGAAGAATCCGGGGATGGTTTTGCCGAGGTACACCTGGTCGTATGAATTGATCTTATTATCGAGAGAATCTTTGTAAAATGTTCCCGGCTCAGTAGGAGCGCTTCTCTGGTCAAGATAGTAGGTGTCGCCCGGTTTTAATTTCGCAACCTGGTAATTCGCATCGCTGTTTTTGGCAAGCCAGGCATCAAGCTCAGACTGAGACTGGAAAATTCCACCGTATTTATACCCTTTGATGTAGTTTATCGGATAACCTTCCTCTATGGTTCCCATTGGTATACCTTTGTATGTGGTTTCAACAGAGTTTTTGACTGTAGTCAGGTTACCACCGACGGTCAGGACAAGATCACCTATCTCCTTTGTATAATTTAAGGACACCTCAATACCTTTGTTCCTTACAGATGCAATATTTGCCTTTGGTGCTTCTACCAGTCCGAGACTCGCAGGAAGGCTTACCGCCTGCAAAATACCATCGTTCAGCTTATTATAGAGCTCAAATGAGAAATTCAGGCTCTTGATTAAAGTCGCATCAAATCCAACGGTGGTTGTTTGCAACTTCTCCCATTGCAGTCCCGGGTTAGCCATTCCGAATACCGTGGCTCCCTCACTCCAAAAACCTCGTCCAACGCTGGCAGGATTGTTTCCCCAGACATAGTTAGGTTTATTCGTTATTGGTGACAGGAAGGCCCATGGAGTTACTTCCTGGTTACCAAGCTGACCCCATCCGCCACGCAGTTTCAGATCATTCAGCCAGCCGATCCCGCTCATGAATGATTCGCCGGTGATTCTCCATGCAAGAGAGAATGAAGGGAATATTCCCCAATGGTTCTCCGGTGCAAACCGGGAACTGCCATCGCGGCGAACGGTTGCATCAACATAATATTTTGATTTATAATTGTATGATGCCCTGATCATCTGCCCCACCAGGGCTGTTTTTTCCCACGGGATCGATTCGGCATTATTGTATTCTCTTGCACCGCCCAGTCTTATCAGGTCAAGGTTTGTGGTGGTCAGATAATCTGTTGATGCCTGTCCGTACATCGCCTTGTACTGCTGGTTGCTGAGGTTGGCAAGGAGGTCCAAGGAATGATCACCAAACTTCTTATTATAATTAATGGTGAGCTCACTAATCATGTTTCTGTTCCTGACATAGCGTTCACCATAAGAACCGACTGAACTGCCGCCGCCTTGTGTACTCAGATCTCCGCGCGTATAATTAAATACCGATGACGCATAGTCCTCAAAAGAGTAACGGGTATAATCATAAGCATCAATACTTATTGTTCCCCTGACACTCAAACCTTTTAACGGTGTTAGTTCGACATAGGCATTCCCCATGTTTCTTATATTTTTAAACCACATCTCATTAAGGTCGACCAGGGCCGGCACATGGATCCTTGATCCTGTACCATGTAACCTGCCAGCTGAATAACTTCCGCTGGGAAGCTTACCTGCAACCTGTTTTGCCCAGCCACGCGGACCGTTTGGATCATATATGGGCTGCCACGGGGCAGTCAGTGCAAATTGCCAGTAGTTGTTATAATAGTCCGCATCTTGTCCGTCACCTAATGATAAACGGAAGTTTGTTCCAACTTTCAGGAATTTATTAATCTGGCTGTTAAGTTTAAATGCGCCGGATTTCCTTGTAAGGTAATTTCCCAATGCATTTCCATCAGTAGATCCGTAACCAAAAGATAAGTAATAATCGGTTTTATCAGTCCCTCCCGATATCCTGAATGTATAATCCTGTGTAGGTGCATTTTTTACATTATTTGCATCCATCCAGTCGTATGTCGGGCTGTTGCCAAGGTATTTCGGGCTTGCAGGATCGAAAAGACCAACGTTTTCTGCTGCAACTGTGCTGGTTGGGTCAGAAGCGTAAACATCCTGGATGAACTTTGTATATTGTTCTGTGTTAAGGACGTCGAGCTTCTGAGTGATATTCTGAAAACCATAGCGGGCACCGATCTCAATAGCTACCTTATCCCCAACTCTACCTTTTTTTGTTGTAATGAGAATTACACCGTTGGCTGCACGAACTCCATAAATTGCAGCTGCCGAAGCATCCTTTAGTACCGAAATTGATTCAATGTCGTTCGGATCTATAGTGCTCATAATATTGATAGGTCCTCTGACATCACTTGCCCGCGGATCTTCAAGACCTTCAATACCTGCACCGTATTCAACCACCGGAACCCCGTCGATTACATATAATGGTGTGGAAACTCCCCATGTATTTGTGCCGCGGATACGGACCGTAGGACGGTTCATCGGGTTACCGGTATTTCCGGAGACCTGTACACCGCTCATTTTCCCCTGCATTGCCATCTCACCTGTCATTGTTACAACGTTCTGTATTTTGCTGGCATCAATGGCTGAAATAGAGGCGGTAACATCTTTCTTAACACGTGTGCCATATCCGATAACCACAACTTCTTCAAGACCTGTGACTTCAGGAGCGAGGGCAACATCCAGTATTGTTCTTCCACTTAATGGTATCTCCTGTGTGACATACCCGATAAAGGAGAATACGAGTGTGACGTTTTTATCGGTCATTGATAGTGTGTATTTGCCCTCTGCATCGGTTGATGTGCCGGTTGTCGTCCCTTTTATGACAACATTGACTCCGGGCATCGGGCTTCCGGTCTGACTGTCGGTTACCTTACCGGTAACACTTTGCTGTTGCATCAACTCATTTGGAGCAATAACAATAAGGTTGTTATCCAGCAATCTGAAGTTTGCTTTAGTAGGCTTCAGAACGGAAGCAAGAACCTTATCAAGTTCTATATCTGTTCCTTCCACTGTGATCTTTTGATCCAGATCTATGAAGTCTTCATTATAGAGGAACCGGAAATCGGTTTGCTTCTCTATATCGCTAAGTACTTCTTTAATACTAATGTCTTTATAGGAAAAGGTCAACTTGGTATACTGAGAATATACCGAGGCTGAAACCTGTATCATCCCGACAAAGCAAAGTAAAAATGATAGTTTCATAGCAAGGATTAAGGTTTTCGATATTGGAAAAATCTTCCATATCGTAGATTTTGAAAAAATTATCATAAATTTATAATGTTAAAGGGTTAAACAATTCTGCCATCTCCATTTTCCAGTGGTTGGCAGGATGAATTCAATCTGATAACTGGGAGACTGGCAGGTCTCCCATTTTTTTCTGGTTATGGCGATCGGTTTTTCATGGTTAAGGTTTTTAGTTTAGGGTTTTATTTTATTTTTCGAATAAATTACCGCATATACCTGTTTATCTGCTCCTTATCAACACGCATGTAAATATTGTTCTCCGAAACTTCATATCTTATGGGTGCGGCAATTGTCAGAGCATTAAGTACTTGTTTAAGTGACTCTTCATTAAGGGTTCCGGTGAATTTATAGTTAACAAGAACACTGTCCATGAAAGTAATTTTCACATCATATCGTCTTTCAAGTATAGGAACCAGGTTAACAAGCTTTTCACTTTTAAAGATCCA
>CALMJY010000272.1 GCA_937864815.1 uncultured Bacteroidota bacterium | reverse complement strand
GTTTAGAAGACAAACAGAATGGAGTAGTATAAACTATAATAATCAAAATCCTTAGTAATAAACATGAACAATGCCATATATAATTTCAGGGAACCTAAAAACGAACCCGTTTACACTTACAAACCGGGAAGTGAAGAACGACTTCTGCTTGAGGAAGAACTTAACAGGCAAAGAAACAGTATCGTTGACATTCCGCTGATAATCGGTGGAAAGGAGATCCGCACCGGCAAAACAGGGAATGTGATAAATCCCTCAGATCATAAAAATCCACTTGGTAAATACCATATGGCTTCTGCAAGGGAGGTAGAGATGGCTATAAACGCGGCTAATGAAGCCAAAAAGGAATGGATGATACTCTCATGGATGGAGAGGGCTTCAATAATGGCAAAGGCTGCTGAACTGATCTCTAAGAAATACAGGTATAAGCTGAATGCCGCAACCATGCTCGGGCAGGGTAAGAATGTATTTCAGGCTGAGATCGACTCTGCATGTGAAGTTATTGACTACCTCAGATTTAATAACTTTTTCGCATCAATGATCTATATGGATCAACCTATTTCAGAGAACGAGACTATCAACAGGCTTGAGTACCGACCGCTGGAAGGATTTGTTTATACAGTCACTCCCTTCAATTTTACCGCTATAGCATCAAATCTCAATACAAGCGTTGCACTTATGGGCAATACCACCTTATGGAAACCTGCGTCAACATCCCTTCTTTCAAATTATTACTTTATGAAGATCCTTGAGGAGGCCGGACTTCCTGCAGGTGTAATCAATTTTGTTCCGGGCTCCGGTGCACTTATAAGCAGTATTGTTCTGAAGCATAAAGATCTTGGAGGGATTCATTTTACAGGATCAAATGCCACATTTAATTCTTTATGGAAGGATATTTCAGATAACCTTTCACGATACAAATCATACCCCAGGATTGTTGGGGAAACAGGTGGCAAGGACTTTATCTTTGCCCATTCATCAGCATCTGTTAAAGAGCTTGCAACCGCAATAATAAGAGGCGCCTTCGAGTACCAGGGGCAGAAGTGTTCTGCAGCTTCACGTGCATATATACCGGCATCACTCTGGAATGAAACCCGGAACCTCCTGGTTAAAGCAATTTCTGAGATAAAAACAGGGGATGTGATGGATTTTACATGTTTCTTAAATCCTGTGATTGACGAACCGGCCTTTGACAGAATAATGGACTATATAAAGAAGACAGAAGCCTCGGAGGAAGCAACAATAATTGCAGGCGGAAAAGGGGACAAATCAAAAGGATATTTTATTGAACCAACACTCATTGTTACAACAAATCCTCATTTCATAACAATGGAGGAGGAGATATTTGGCCCGGTGATGACCATTTATATCTATGATGACAATAAATTTGAAGAGACCCTGAAATTGTGTGATGAAACTTCTCCATTCGGACTTACCGGTGCAATTTTCAGCAACGACAAATATGCCATGATAACGGCATGCAGGATATTGCGTTATGCTGCAGGTAACTTCTATATAAACGATAAACCTACAGGGGCCATGGTGGGCCAGCAGCCTTTCGGCGGAGCACGTGCTTCAGGGACAAACGATAAAGCTGGCAGTCATCTAAACCTTACGCGATGGGTCAGTCCGAGAACAGTGAAGGAAACTCTCATTCCTGCAACCGATTATAAATATCCCTTTATGGGCTAGTTTGAAAAAACTTGCTTACATTTGGGCATGAAGATGCCGGCGGCAGAAAATAGAAGCAAACCACTTTTCATTATCAATCCCGATTCCGGCGTTACACCGGTTAACTATATTGTTTCCCTCGGTCTTGATCTCCGCAGGGATCTTGATGCTATAAAATCACTTAGCAAAGCAGATACTGAATCAATTATCGGCCAACACTTTGATAAACATGATATATTCATTGCGGCAGGTGGCGATGGAACAGTACACTCAGTGGCAACAAAACTGGTAGAAACTGAAAAGATCCTTGGCGTGTTGCCACTCGGATCTGGTAATGGCTTTGCAAGAGAATTCGGCTTTAAGATTAATGTCAATACCCTGATGTCAAATATCAGGAAATCGGAGGTTATGCCGATTGATGTTATTGATGTCAACGGGCATATGTGCCTGAATGTAGCCGGTATCGGACTTGACAGCTTTGTAGCACATTCATTCAACGATCTTAAACTAAGAGGATTCTTTCCGTATGTATATCTTACACTGAAAACATTTATCCAGCTGCGGCCATTTCCTGTTACGATTTGGTGCGGAGGTGAAAAAATACTATCAGAAAATCTGTTTGTGGTCACAGTAGCCAATACCAGGCAGTTCGGGAATAATGCCTTCATTGCTCCCGATGCCAGACCAAATGACGGAATCATCGACCTTATTCTGATAAAGCCATTCCCGAAAATTTTCGGTCCTGTTTTCGTTATCAGACTATTCACGAAAAGAATCTACAACTCAAAGTATGTTGAGCATATAAAGACAGACAAGGAGATTATTATAGAGTCTGATGAAACCAGGATGCATATTGACGGAGAACCTGTAAATTCAGAAGGAAGAGTAACTGTCCGTATTAAAAGAGAGGTTCTGAAGGTCCTTAAAACACAGGGTAATAAATTCATCCCCCATAAATTTATTAAAGGATCATAGCCTGATCCGGTTAAGTTTAATTCAATAACCTAAATATGAAGCGATTCTGTTCTTTAGCGTTGTCCATAGTGATCTCAATAGCACTATACGGACAACAGACATCAAATAAGCCTGAACGGGAACAGTGGTTTATAGACATGGGATTCGGAATGTTCATTCACTGGAGCATGGACTCACAGGTAGGTGCAGTTATAAGTCACTCCATGGCAGGAGCTTCGCAGGATTATCTTACAAGGTTTATAAATGACCTGCCGGCAACCTTCAATCCAAAAAAGTTTGATCCTGAAGAGTGGGCAATACTGGCAAAACTTGCAGGAATGAAATATGTGGTTTTCACATCCAAGCATCATTCAGGCTTCTGTATGTGGGATACAAAAACTACTGATTTCAATATCATGAAAACTCCTTTTAAAAGAGATATAATGCGGGAGATCCTTGATGCTTTCAGGAAACAGGGAATTGCTGTCGGTTTATATTTTTCCCCGGAGGATTTTCAGTATTTCTATAAAAACAATATCCCTGTCGGAAGATTGCAGGATCCGCTTCATTATCCGGCAAAAAATCCCGGACTGATGTCACATGATAAAGCACAGCTTAAAGAGCTGCTTACCAATTATGGCAAGATTGATATCTTCTTCTTTGACGGACCAGAAGAAGGACTTAAAGAATATGCATGGCAGCTTCAGCCTGAACTTGTGGTAACACGCGGACAAATGCAGACTCCTGAGCAGAATCTTCCCGATAAGCCTGTGCCCGGACCCTGGGAAGCATGTTTCACAATGGGTACTGACTGGCAGTACAAACCAACAAACGATCCTCATAAGACCGGAACAGAGATTATCAATATGCTAATTGAGATCCGGGCAAAAGGGGGTAACCTGCTACTTAATGTCGGACCTAAACCCGACGGAGAAATACAGATTGAACAGGATGCACTGTTAAGGGAGATTGCATTATGGAACCTTGTAAACCAGGAGGGAATTCATAATATCCGTCCATGGGAGATTACAAAAGAAAGGGATATCTGGTTTACAAAAGCAAAGGATAAAAATACAGTTTATGCATTTGTTCCTGCCGGTAAGTTGTGGGCATACGGGGAAAGGAAAGAGTTTGTTTTCAAAACCCTTGAGGGAAATGATCAGACGAAAGTCATTATACTCGGCTATGCCAGTGAGCTGGTGGAATACCGGCCCGGATATGATGCAAAGATTTATACCAGCAATACTCCTGTCGGTCTGGTCATAAGTGCAGTTAACGGTCACCGGTTATATACCAATAACCAGTGGCCAAACCCTGTTGTATTAAGAATCGAAAATGTAAAATACAAACCGCAGGTAAATTCAGAAGGCAAAAAGAGCAGCATTGACGGGGCAAAATAAGAACCGTGACGCAAGCCCCCGCCATTCTCCTTCCGTCGAATGGCTGCCCCCTGAAGGGGGCTAAAATCCTGCACTGAATTAACCCCCTATAGGGGGGCAGGGGGGGCTAAAACAACTGTTAACTAGTCCTTCCTTTTAATTAAAATAATTTCCTAATTTTAAAGCAGAATCCCGATCTTAAACTCCATAATTATGAAAATCTCCCTGCTGTTAAAAAGATCAATAATCAGTTATGTCATTATTGCCGTCTTCACTGTATTAAATACTAACGCTCAGTCATTAGAACAGATAGAATCAAAAAGAGTAACTCTTCCAAACGGATGGAGCCTGACACCTGTTGGAAAACAATTGCCTCTGGGCGATCTTCCGCTGAATATAGCCCTCTCTCCCGATAAGAAAATTGCAGCAGTCACAAATAATGGCCAGAGCGATCAGACTATCCAGCTGATAGATATCGAAAATGAAAAGGTCCTCGATTCAATAATAATAGCGAAAGCATGGCTTGGCCTTACCTTTTCAAATGACGGAAAATATATCTATGCATCAGGAGGCAATGATAATCGGATCATTAAATACTCTGTAACAAATAACAAACTGGCAGGGGCAGATACCATAGTATTAGGAAAACCCTGGCCGGAGAGGATTTCCGTTGCAGGACTGGCAGTTGACGATTCACGAAAAATTCTTTATACCGTCACAAAAGAAAATAACTCCCTTTATGTTATTGACCTTCAGAAAAAAACAGTTTTGTCCCGTCATGACCTTGGAGGCGAAGGGTATACCTGTATTCTTTCGCCTGACAGGAAGATTTTATATGCAACATGCTGGGGCTGTGACAAGGTTATTGTGTTTGATACAAAACTGCAGAAAATATCGGGTTCCGTAAAGGTTGGAGATAATCCCAATGATATGTGTATCACTGCCAGCGGAAGGTATCTGTTTGTTGCAAATGCAAATGATAACAATGTCTCCGTCATCGATTGTAAAAGATTAAGTGTAATTGAGACACTTAATTCTGCTCTTTATCCCGATGCACTTTGCGGATCGACAACAAACTGTGTTGCACTAAGTGCAGATGAAAAAACTCTGTATATTGCCAATGCCGATAATAACTGCCTGTCGGTTTTTGATGTTTCGAAACCCGGAGCTTCTGTCAGCAAAGGATTCATTCCCACAGCATGGTATCCTACCTGTGTGAGAACAACAAAGAACAGGATTCTGGTCAGCAACGGCAAAGGACTTACCTCAAAAGCTAACCCTTACGGACCTCAGCCAATAATGACAAACCAGGAAGTTATCCTTCACGAAGGGGGTACCGAAGTAAAAACAAAAGTTCAGTATATAGGAGGACTGTTCAGGGGTACCATGAGTATCATCAACCAGTTTGATGATACTCAGCTTGCAGTATATTCAAAAGCTGTTTACAACAATACACCGTATATCAAGGAAAAAGAACTGATTTCATCAGGTGATGAGAATAACCCCATACCTAATAAGGTTGGAAAGAAATCGCCGATAAAATATGTATTCTATGTCATCAAGGAGAACCGCACCTACGACCAGGTGCTTGGAGATATGAAAGAAGGTAATGGCGATCCGAATCTGGTTCTATTCGGTGAAAATATTACACCAAACCAGCATGCACTTGCAAGGGAATTTGTCCTGCTTGATAATTTTTATGTTAACGGCGAAGTAAGTGCTGATGGCCACAACTGGACAATGGGTGCATATGCAACAGATTATGTTGAAAAGAACTGGCCCACAAGCTATGGAAGCAGAGGCGGAGATTATCCCGGCGAAGGCCAGAGAAAAATTTCAAATAACAAAAATGGATTTTTCTGGGATAACTGCAAAAGGAATGGTGTCAGCTACCGTTCATACGCTGAATTTATAAGCGGGAATAAACCCACAATTCCTGTACTGGAGGGTAACTACTGTACCACCTATTCAGGATACGATTTGTCAGTTCGTGATACCACACGATTCTACCAGTGGAAACATGATTTTGAAAAGCTTCTTGCTGCTGATGCCATCCCTCAGTTTAATTCACTCCGTTTCGGTAATGACCATACTGAAGGACTCAGACTGGGAAGACCAACTCCCTTTGCTCATGTTGCCGATAATGATCTTGCAGTCGGTATGTTTGTCGAATATCTCAGCAAATCACCGATCTGGAATGAGTGTCTGATTCTTATGGTTGAGGATGATGCACAGAATGGTCCTGATCATGTTGATGCGCACAGGAGCCCTGCCTACATCGCCGGCGGATATGTGAAACAGGGTTTTGTGGATCATACAGCCTATACAACCACATCACTACTGCGTACAATGGAATTGATTCTTGGCTTACCCCCGATGAGCCAGTACGATGCATCTGCAACACCACTGTGGCGTTGTTTCAATAATACTCCCAATCACCCTCCATTCACAGCAAGACCATGCCAGGTTGACCTTGATGAGAAAAACCTTACTGAAAGCATCTGGCAGAAAAAAAGCGAAAAGTTTGATTTCACCCAGGAGGACCGTGTTGATGATAACGAGTTCAACCAGGTCATATGGAAAGCGGTAAAAGGACTCGATTCACCTTGTCCGCCATCAGTACGTGCTGCATTCTTCATGCAGAACGAGCTTGGCGAGGAAGATGATGATTAAAATACCTGACTCACTGGGACTGTCTCTTATGTCCGATTTTACCCCCAAACCCCCCATAGGGGGGCTTTCAAATACACTGATTTTCAATAAGTCCCCCTTGGGGGATTTAGGGGTGGATTTAGAAAAAGAGGCTTTTGAGACAGCTCGATTTATAAACTCTCATCTCAATGCTGCCAGGGCATCTACAAAAATGTCAAGCTCTTTTGTTGTAGTGTATACATTAGGAGTGATCCTGCAACCATGTACATTGGCACCATCAATCGGAGCACAGTAGATTTTGTATTTCTTCCATAGAACATCACCCAGTTCACCCGGTTTCAGGCTCTTAACGCCGACATTGGCAATTGCACACGACCGGCTTTTATCTTCGGGTGTATTCAGTATTACATGGGACATGTCCCTCACCTTGTCGGTCCAGTAATTCTGAATATACCTCAATCTGGCTTCCTTCCTTTCTGCCCCGAGCATGTTGTAATAATCTATTGCATCTTCAACAGTAAGGTCGGTATATACAGGGTGAGTTCCAATATGGTTAAGTCTCCTAATATCATCAGGACTCATATCATAAGGTGCAATCAAAGGCCAGATTTTACTTATATTCTCCTTTTTTACCCATAATAATCCTGAGCCAAGAGGAACACTGAGCCATTTGTGAAGACTGCTTCCATAGTAATCACAACCCAGTTCAGGTATTGTGAATCGGAAATGGCCGAATGCATGTGCACCGTCAACCATAACCTGTACTCCCTTGCTGTGAGCCATGTCGCATATTTTTCTTACTGGCAGTATATGACCGGTAAGGTTTATCATATGGCAGATCATCAGGAGCCTGGTATTGGGAGTAATGGCATTAGCATAAAGGTTTACAATCTCTTCATCAGATGCAGGATTATTTGGAACTGAAACCATCTTATTCACAACACCATGACGCTTCGCAACCTGCTTAAACATACTGAGCATTGCCGGGTAGTCCTGTTCTGCCATCAAAGCTTCATCTCCGGGTTTCCAGTCAAAACCTGCAATAATTGTGTCGAGCGACTCGGTTGTATTGCGGGTAAGCACAACTTCATCTGCAGGAGCACCGGCCAGGGCGGCAAGTTTTGCAGCCATTGCGGCCTTTTTCTCAAACTGCACTGTACGCATATAATAGGATGCCTGGTAATTAATATCCCTTATATGGGAAATCAGTTTCTCAAGGGTCTGTTCCGGGAGGAAATTATAATAGCCGTTCTCAAAATTTATCATATCGGGATTAAGCCTGTAGCCCTTCCTTATTGTGAGCCAGAAATCTTCTTCCACTGCCAGGTCTGCAGCCGGCACCTTTGAAACAGAATTCATCAGATCTTCAAAATTCTCAATGCTAAGCATAGCCCCCAGGCTGATAAGTCCCGAATTTTTAATAAACGTACGTTTGTCCATGGCTAAAATTATAGGTTAACGGAATTCCTATAAAAATACGAAATTAATAAATCCATTATCCACCAAGACCACAAAGTAAAAACACAAAGGATACAAAGAAAAGGATTTCTCTGTGTCCAATTTGCATGCGTTTGTTTTAAACCCTCCTTGGGGGGTTTGGGGGTCTCTACGCTGACGCGGTCCCGATAGCTATCGGGATGTGATCCGTGCCATTGTTATGTCACCAATTACAAATTGGCGCCAGCCTGGGCTATTAATTTAGTCATTTATTACAAATATCTGATTTTATGGCAAATACCCAACCGGTAAATATTTGAATTTTTTTACCTAATTTGCATCTTTGTACAATTCAAACAATCATACCATGAAAAAGCAGATAATCTTAACAATCATCAGCGCTCTCTTAATTATAAACATTTCAGTGGCACAGAAACCGAATACTCTTTCTGACAAGGAAAAGAAAGATGGCTGGGTACTATTGTTTAACGGAAAAGATTTTACCGGATGGCGCCAGTGCAACGGTACTGCCATGCCAAAAAACTGGGCAATAGATGATAACGCTATGAAGGTTTTTACCGGAGAGGGAAAAGAACCGGGGCAGGGTGCTAATGGAGACATCCTTTATGAAAAGAAGTTTAAAAACTTTGAACTCACAATAGACTGGAAAGCCAGTAAAATGGCTAATTCAGGAATATTCTTTAATGTGAGAGAAGTTCCCGGGAAACCAATCTACTATGCTTCCCCGGAGATTCAGGTTCTGGATAATGCCGATGCAACCGATAATAAAATCCCGAGCCATCTTGCAGGATCGCTTTATGATATGATAGCTGCAGATCCCAAAACTGTAAAACCTGCCGGTGAATGGAATACTATTGTCGTTAAGGTTCAGAATGGTAAGGTTTCCCATACCCAGAACGGTGTCAAGGTTGTTGAATATGAGCTCTGGACTCCTGCATGGGATGCATTGGTGCAGAACAGCAAATTCAAAACATTCCCTGGTTTTACTGAAGGAATTTCAAAAGAGGGATTTATAGGACTTCAGGATCACGGATATACAGTATGGTTCAGAAATATTAAAATCAGGGAGTTCTGATTTGTGAACCATTGACCTGGTTTTTGTGTTGAATTACTGATTACTTTATTGTTCGATTAGTAAAAACCAAATTTGTAATCTAATGATATCAGCCAGAAATCCTTTCAGAACCATTCTTATTGTTTTGTTCCTTGTAGTTAATACAGCCAGCGGTAAACCTCAGGATAACAAGGGAAATCCTATACCACATTTCCTTTTCCCCCAGTTTAAAGAGGGAATAGTAATAATGAAAGACGGCCAGAAATTTACCACACTCCTTAATTACAATATGGTTGAGGAAAGAATGATCACCGAACATGATGGCATCTACCGATATTCGAAAAATCCATTAAGCATAGAAAGAATTATTATTGAGAACAGGCTTTTTATCCCCTATGGAAATGCTTTTTATGAGATTCTTGCAAGCGGTTCAGTTACACTGTTCCTGCAGAATAAAGCCAATTTTACACCGAAAGGCAATGATGTCGGGTATGGTGCTAAGAACAGATCAGTCGGTCCGACAGCTAGTCAGAGATTTGAACTTACCCCGGTAACTCAACAGTACGGAGAGGTTGTAAAAATAGATCTCCCTCAGGATGTTGAAATAACACCTGCATCGGTATATTGGGTGAGCAAAGATGATCAGCTTGAAAAGTTCAGTACAGAAAGGCAGTTCATTAAGCTTTACCCGGAGTATGAGAAGGAACTTAAAGAATTTTTCCATAGTGAGAATATTAATATCAGGAAGAGGGAAGACGTAATTAAACTGGGGACCTTCTGCAATGAAACTATGAAGAAATAGTTACTGTCCGGATTTAAAATTCAATTTCAAAATAATATCTATGGGGGTTAAGAAAACTTCCGGTGTGAGAATTCATAACCGGCGCAGCTTTATTAAAACAAATGCTGCAATAGGTCTTGGTGCCATTGCTTCATCAACAGGTTTAGCACATGCATGCACCGAAATTAAAAAACCAAAGGATACCTCAGATCATCCGGCAGCAGATCTTCTGGCAAAATACCAGGAGTGCCTGGGAGGTTCATTCCCTGATCCTGGCCCGTTAAATCCTGTTTTAAGGGAGACCATCAAAAAAGATGGTTACAGAATAGAATCCATTACATATGAAGTTCCCCCGGGCGACAGAATTCCGGCACTTATTCTTATCCCTGACCTTGTAACTTCTTCCAATCCTGCTCCGGGAATTGCAGTCTGGCATCAGCATAACGGGGAATATCACCTGGGTAAAAATGAACCTGCAGGTCTTGCCGGTAATCCGATGCATCATACAGCAGTGGCTCTTGTACGTGAAGGATATGTGGTTTTATGTCCCGATTCATTATGCTTCGAAGAGCGTCAGGATCCGACAGGAATTCTTAAAAGAGGTGAATATGAACGTTTCGAATTTCTTCGTGAGGTTGTCAGAGGGCGTTCCCTGGCATGGAGAGATGTGCTGGACATGAAAACCTCAGTTACATATCTGAGTCAGCGGCCGGAAGTGATTCCTGACAAACTGGGTTGCTACGGCCATTCAATGGGATCAACACATGCCTGGCTTGTCGGACCACTGGAACCAAGGTTGAAATGTGTAATTGGTAACTGCTGTCTGCCCACATATGATGCAATTGAAGAAACTCATATCCTTCACTGCTTTCCAAATTTCGTTCCCGGATGGAAACAATATGGAGATACTCCTGATATCGCTGCACTGATAGCTCCACGAGCCCTCCATCTTAATTTTGGGGAAAAGGATACCGGAAGTCCCATCGAATTTGTCAAATCCGGTCTGATAAAAATTGCTGAAGCATACTATAAAGCAGGTGCTCCTGAAAACTTCACTTCATATATTGAGCCAAAAGCTGAACATGTTCTGTCAGAAGAAATGTGGCAGCGGGTTAAAGAGTGTTTTGCGAAACACCTGAAATAGTTTTTAATATTATAGTCTATTCTGGTATAAATGACTTTAGAAATATTCTTCCCCTGGCAGATTTAAGTTGCTTTTCTCTGATCATTGCGGATTTCTTATCAGTTAACTCTTCAGAATAGATTATTATCCATGGACGAAATTTCGAAGTATAAGTATTATTAGTTGTATTATTATGAAAATACAACCTCTTATCAAGATCTGATGTGAAGCCTATATAAATCTTATTGTACTTGCTTGAGTACAAACAATAAACATAAAACATAATACTTAATTGCAGCGAAATATTGTGGGTTGTACTGGATTCGAACCAGTGGCCCCTACCCTGTCAAGGTAATGCTCTAAACCAACTGAGCTAACAACCCAATATTTAATGAACGTGTGATCATCCTACCCTGTCATCCGCCGGCTGGCGGACTGAACCAACTGAGCTAACGTCTCATTAGGGTTCAAAATTAATAATTTTCTTCAATCATTTCACTTACTCCTCTCCAATTCCTAATTTTGTATTACATAACTCTAACTTAAAAAATACACCAATGGTATCACATGAAATTGATTATAAGATTTTCGGTGACGACATCCAGTTCGTTGAAATTGAACTGGATCCGAGAGAAACAGTAATTGCAGAGGCAGGCACAATGGTTTATATGGAACAGGGTATATCCTTTGAAGTGAAACTGGGCGACGGATCATCTCCCGATCAGGGTTTCATGGGGAAACTGTTCCAGGCAGGTTCCAGGCTGATTACCGGAGAATCTCTTTTTCTCACTCATTTTACAAACAGTGGCAGCTATGGTAAAAGCCATGTGGCTTTTGCGGCACCTTATCCGGGAACCATTATCCCGGTTGATCTCCGGGAAATAAGAGGAAGCCTTATCGTCCAGAAAGATGGTTTCCTCTGTGCTGCCATGGGCACTAAACTATCAATAACACTTAATAAAAGGATAGGTGCCGGCCTTCTGGGGGGGGAAGGATTCATCCTTCAGAAACTTGAAGGTGACGGTAAGGCATTTATACACGCTGGGGGTACTGTTATTGAAAAACAACTTAATAATGAAACCCTTCGTATTGATACAGGCTGTGTGGTAGCTTTTGAGCCAACACTCGATTTTGATATTGAAGCTTCCGGCAGCCTGAAATCAATGGTATTCGGAGGAGAAGGACTCTTCCTTGCCACAATGCGTGGTACAGGTAGGGTATGGCTTCAGTCAATGCCGATCAGAAAACTTGTCCGCGCTCTGGCCCCCTTTGGAAGGAACAGGAGAAAAGAGGGAAGTTCAATTCTTGGCAGCTTCCTTGAATAGACTAATAAACCGCCTTCATTACCCAGACATACTTTGAAGGAGGATTATTCCTTATTTTTTCAGGAATCGTAATACTGAATCCCGCTTCTGTTTTATTCCATTTTAACGGGGTTTTTGTACCTACCATACTGACTTTTGCTCCTTTTGGCAGTGAAAACCTTGTCATTCCGATCTGTGAGGGCATCTTTTCTCCGTTCTCTGCCAGGTAATATAAATATATGGTATTCTCCCCTTTTTTCGATATGCAAACTCTGCCTTCTTTATAAGGTTCCAGGGCACGGGTTCCGTAAATAGCTTCCCCGTTAATCTGCATCCAGCTCCCCATTTCCTCAAGGAGCTCAAACGCCTCATCATGCCACTGTCCCTGAGGGCCCGGACCAATATTCAGTAAAAGATTACCACCTTTTATGACAATATCCACCAGCATGTGCACAGCCTCTTTACCTGAAATATATTTTGCATCCGGTTTCCATGACCAGCTCTCTCCTGCCACAATGCATGACTCCCATGGATAAGGCAGCGCATGATCGGGAACCCTGTTTTCAGGCGTAAGGTAGTTCTGGTTCTTGCCATATACAGCCCGGTCAACAACAATCATTCCCGGCTGCTTCTCCCTTACCTTTGCAACAAGCTCATCCATCCTTATGTCCTGGCTCTGAATCTTTGAGTTCTTATACCCTGTTGACATAATGTAATTATAGACCTCTTCGCGGGGCATCTTCTGAATATTGTCAATGTACCTGTAAACCTCATCCTTGTTAAGCTTCTGCACTTGTCCTCCGTCAAGCCAAAGTATGTCAAGCTTTCCGTAATCGCCCCCTGTAAGCTCCATAATCTGCCCCTGTGTGAACTGAACAAAATTCTCCCACCTTTCCGGATATTTTGAAATATCATAATTCGGATTCCTGTCGGGAGTGGCAAAATTGGGCCACCAGTAATATTCGCTATGCCAGTCAGGTTTTGAAAAATATGCACCTGCCCATAATCCTTCTGCCCTGAAGGCATTGAATACCTCTTTGGCAATATTCGATCTGGGATCTGAATGAAAAGGAGTTTTAGGGCTTGTTATCCTGTAGTCGGTCAGCTTTGTATCAAACATGCAGAACCCATCATGATGTTTTGTTGTAAACACCACATACTTCATCCCGGCATTTTTTGCTGCCTTTGCCCATTTGGCAGGATCAAAATTAACCGGGTTGAATGTAGTCTGAAGGTTTTCGTAATCCCGTTTATACTCAACATAGTTTGAGTTATTCCTCCTGCACCATGGTTCATCCTCAGCACAAATTGACCATGACTCTACTATTCCCCACTGACTGTAAGTACCCCAGTGCATCAGCAGGCCAAATTTCAGATCCTGCCATTCTTCCAGTTTCTTTAAAACAAGCGGGTCTGTTTCAGGAACATATCTTTCATCTTCCTGGGAAAAGAGAGGACTTACATCAATTAGAAATAAAAAGACTAGAAGCAGAATCTTGGTTTTCATAGAATTATTTGATTTTAATTAAAAGCATATAGCCAATTCATTGAACAGCATTAACTACATTCCAGCTACCAAAAATATCTTCCTTGAATATTTTACCCCTAAATCCCCCGAGGGGGACTTTTAAAATCCAGGATTGTTAAAGCCCCCCTATGGGGGGTTGGGGGTGAAATTCCGTAATTGGTGAAACTTTTAGTGGCATAAATAGTCTCTATTATGAAAAATCAAACCCCGAGATATAGGCAGGGGCATCATAGAAGACCTCCTTCTCATCATTTGTCAGATTGATGAACTTTGTATAAACCAGTCCGGGTTTTGCATTGAGCATCCTGTTAAGTGCTCCCATTTTTACCCGGGTTCTGAGCTTATCAAAAAGATCGCTTCTGTCATCAAGCCATGTCAGCCCGGTATTGAAGCCTTCTCTTGCACATGCCGTTTCAAAAAGAGGACCCAGAAGCTCTTCATGACCAGGTTTATAATAAATTGAATCAAAAACCAGGTATCTGAATTCCCCGGGGCGGAACAATCTCCTGAAATACGGCATCTTAGGCAGGATCTTCATCATTACCCAACCCCATACACCGGGAATGTCATATACTTTATAGGAAGTGGGTATTGCACAGACACCGGCAAGGATCTCATCACCTTCCTTAAGAATATAAAATTTGTCCCCATGAAATGAATAGGCAGAAGTAAAGAAGGAATAATCCTTATAGAAATTATTAAGGAGTTTCTCCATTGCAGGTTTTTCTGATTCTGTCAGAATTGAAATCCTTGCATCTGATTTTGGTGAGAACCGGCTGAATGCAATAGTAAGAAATGAACGGATATATTCATACCCTGCCTGGTGTACAATATTCTTTGACCTTTCATTTTTGCTTTCCAGAAAGGCATACATTATATGCTTGTCGCCTTCAAATACATCATCAAGATCAAGTAAATGAGGCTTGCTGAATATCTCAAGTGTCTTCTGTTTAAAGCTGTCATCCTTTTCATGCTTTATCAATGGATGCGTTCTCTTTCTCCAGTCGGGAGCAGACTGATATGTAGACTGGAAAGCAAGATAACGAAGATAAGATGATGGATACCTGAGTTTACCCTGCCCTGATATACGATAACATGAGCCGACTGTACCGGTGATCTGATTCTTTTTATAAAGGGAGATAAACCTGATCTGATCTTTATAGGCAGCTATTCTTGAAGCAATATTCGAAAGAGAAAATCTGAGGCCTCCCTCTGAACCCTGCACTGCGTGATTAAGGATCTCCAGTATTCCTTCATTGGCATGATCAGTTACCCTGACTTCCAGTCCCTGAAAACTGAATAAGCTCCTTTCAAACATATTATATTTTATAATGTGTTCCGGTTAGTTTGTTTTAGAATCAAGGCTTCCAAAGACCCTCTGTAGCAAGGTGTTTATACGAGCTGATACATCTTTCCTGATCTTAAGTTCTTCTGATTCAACTTTAAGGAAAATGCCATCCAGGGCTTTTCTCGTCAGATAGTCATTAAGATCGGTATTTACAGGTTTCAGATTGGCAAGTTTACCGGCAACTGAATTGGCAAGTGTGTTCCATTTTCCCGTTAGTGTTGACCATGAATCCATCGTAGAAATTGGTCCAACAAGGTCTTTTTCTGTTGATGCCTGTATTTTGGGCTTATAGAGAGAATAAAGGTCGGTATACGTAGTGTTTCTCAGATATGTTGTAGCTGCATTATCAGCCCCTTTTAAAATGTTAAAGGCATCTTTTACTGTCATTTGTCTGATGCTGTTCTCAAAAACAGGTGCTGCCTCCTTTGCAGCATCTTCTGCTGCACGGTTGATCCTGAGTACAACATCCTCTACAAGCTTGTCACCACCAGGGATCTTTGAGATATTATCAGTGATTACCTTTGCTTCATCGGGAAGAAGTATTTTCACCGCAGCATCGCCGTAATATCCGTTTTCGGCAGACAATATTACTGAAGAATTCTTTGCCCCGGTAATAAGAGCTTCCTTAAGACCTCTTGCTACTTCATCTTCAGTCAGCGGAGCAGGAGCAGAAGTTTGCATAACATTCATCAGCTCAGCGCATGATGTTAATAAAATAACAACAAGCGCAGTCAACAAGTACTTCATTTTCATAATATTAAGTAATTCATTTTTATGACAACCCCTCAGGCGAATAATGGCAGCAGAGCCTTTGAAATAACAAGATCCTCAGGATTTGTGATCTTTATATTCTCCCTGTTGCCTTCTACAAGATTTATTTTTTCGCCTATACTTTCCAGTACAGTGGCGTCATCAGTAAATTCATGCTTATAATCCTGCCGGTATGCTTTTTTCAGTAACCCGGCGTTAAATACCTGAGGTGTCTGAATCTGCCGGATATTCAAACGATTAACCGGACGACTGCCTGTCTCTGTTAACATCCTGAGTGACTCTGCAACAGGAACTGCCGGTATTGCATTTCCAAGCTTTTCAGCAGTATCAAAACACTTTTTGATTGTATCAATTGTTACAAAAGGCCTTACACCATCATGTATTGCCACCAGTCCCGGATCATTAACAAACTCAAGACCATTTCTTACAGAATAAAACCTTGCAGAACCTCCTTTAACCAGAGTCTGTGGCACGGTAAATTTAAATCTTGCCTGTAATTCAACCCAGTGCCTGAGTTGATTCTCAGGAAGTACTGTAATTATTTCAATACTTTCATTGAATGATTTGAATCTTTCAATTGTATGCATCAGTACCGGCCTGCCGGCCAGCTCAAGGAATTGCTTGGGTATTTCAGCACCCATCCTTTTTCCGCTTCCTCCCGCAACAATTACAACGTATAACTGCATATATATGTATGTTATCCTTTTAAATTCTACAAACCGGAACTGTTTCAGAAGTCACTTTTTCTATATCCACCCCTAAATCCCCCAGGGGGGACTTGTTGAAAACCTGTGGCTTTGAAAGCCCCCCTTGGGGGGTTGGGGGTAAAATCGGACTCATGAGACAGTCTCAATTACTCTTTCGTATACAGGAACCTTTTTATACTTCTCTTGGGTGTCTTTACAAACTCCTCAGGATGCACCCTGAATTTTGAGACTGTCATAAACTCAGGCAACCTTTCATTTACCTCCTTCTTAATCTGTTCCAGCATAAGCAGGAACTGTTCATCCGGAATATTATTTTTCTTTAACATCTCATAGTCTGGAAATACAAGCGCTACAAGCTTATTATCTTCCGGAATGACAAGTGATTCAACAATATAGTCCTTGTTATTTATTATCGATTCAATCTCTTCAGGATATATATTCTTTCCTGAAGGCCCCAGTATCATGCTCTTGCTTCTTCCTTTAATAAAAATATTACCATCCTTGTCAATCACACCCAGATCACCGGTATGCATCCATCCCTTGCTGTCAATCATCTCACTGGTTGCCTTTTCATTCTTATAATAGCCAAGCATCACGTTTTCTCCTCTCAGAATAATTTCTCCGACTATATTTTCCGGATCCGGGGAATCAATTGTTACCTCGAGAGTATCAACAGCCTTTCCGGAGGCACCCGGTTTTGTTGTATCCCAGGATCTGTAGCTAATCAGGGGACCGCATTCAGTCATCCCGTATCCAACCGTAAACCTGAATCCTATTTTCCTGAAAAATTTCTCTGCATCTGCATTAAATGCAGCACCTCCTATAACAACTTCCTTGAAGCGCCCGCCAAAGGTATCCTCAAGTTTTTCCCGTATTTTTTTATGAAGAAGCTTGTTAATCCCAGGTATGGCAAGAAGTATTTTCATTTTCGGTTGGCTTATTACCGGAAGAAGCTGCTTTTTGTAAATTTTTTCAATTACAAGCGGAACCGACAGAATAAGCCTTGGTTTTATTTCCTTGAACGCCTGAATAAGTATCTGGGGTGAAGGGGTTTTTGTAAGAATTGTAATATGACATCCGTATGTGAAAGGAAAGAGAAATTCAAATGCACAGCCATATGTATGTGCCAGAGGAAGAAACGAAACAACCGGATCACCCGATTCAAGTGGCATATTCTTCTGGGCGAACCTCACATTGCATGCCAGACTGTTGTGTGTGATCATTACTCCCTTTGAGAAGCCGGTGGTTCCTGATGTATAGCTGATAACAGCCAGCTTATCATTTGAGATATCCGAAAAATTTACATCTTCCTGTTTAAGATCCGGATATGCTTTTTCATACTTCTCATCAACCGAACTGAAAACCTCCTTTAAAGAATGATTTACAGCTGTAAGCATCCTGAAATCGTCGAGAGAGAGTACTCCGGCTATTGCAGGCAATTTATTTATATCAAGAGTCTCAAAGATCTTATCGTCTGCAAATAAAATCTTAGCATCCGAATGATTTATAATATTAGTAAGATCATCGGGTTTAAAATCAGGCAATACTGGTACAATTACAGCACCGTACGTTATGGTTGCCAGGTAGGTTATACACCAGTTTGCCGAGTTCCTTCCTACAAGAGCAATTTTATCGCCCTCAATGATGCCTGATCCTTTGAAAAGGATATGCATTTTAATAATCCTTTCGGCTATTCTTCTGTAAGAATACCCAGGTTCCTTGTAGTTCGACAAGGCTTCAATTCTCCAGTTCTTTTTGATACTGTCCTCGATATAGCCGATTAATCTTTCCTGTATCATAAACTTTTGTTTTTAGATGAAATACATTACTAACAAAGCCACCACTGAGAGTACATTCACAATTGTGAAAAAGTAATTGTACCCTTCTCTCTTTTTGGCGAACTGACCAAGCTTTCTGGCAAATATACCTATGGTAGGAACAAAAAGGACAAGCAGGAATGCAAAGAACTCTATTCCGAAAAATACCTTTTCAAGTCCCCCGTTCACCAGGGCTGACATATAAATAATAATCAAAAGTATAAGAAGGTAAAACAGGTAACTGCCCTTCAGAAGAAGTGTTGAAACCAGTCTCCGTTTGTGCAGCTGATGCGGTTTCAGATATGCATATGCCAGGGCAAAAACTATTACAATAAATACTACTCCGAGAATGTGATTGAGAATTTCATTAAAATTTGCCATGGCATAAGGATTAATTAGGTTCGCGGGACGACCATACAAGAGAACTGGCACCAAGTACTGCAGCATTCTGTGTACTTAATTCCGAAGCCAGCAACTTCACTTTTCCCTTGTAAATGCTGAGAAGATTTTCTTCCATATACTCCTTGGCCGGCTCAAAGATCAGATCCTTGGCAAGTGCAAGGCCACCAAAAAGGAATATTGCCTCAGGATTAGTATGGGCAACAACATCTGCGAGTTTGAATCCCAGCATTCTTCCTGTATGAGTAAAGGCTCTCTTAGCAATATAATCACCCTTTAATGCAGCATCATGTATCATCTTTGAATCAAGTTCCTCAAAGCTGTATTTTCTAAGTTCACTGGGCTGTAGTGAATCTGCCATTATCTTAAGGAGCGATCTTTTTAGTCCGGTGGCGGAAACATATGTTTCGAGACATCCTTTTCTTCCGCAGCCGCAATCCCTGTTTGATGGTCCCGGCCTGATGGCTGTATGTCCTATTTCACCGGCAAATCCGTCATGTCCATAAACCAGCTTGCCATCAATCACGAAGCCACTTCCAAGCCCGGTCCCCAGGGTGATTACAACGAAGTTCTTCATTCCTCGGGCTCCTCCGTAAATCATTTCGCCTACAGCTGCTGCATTGGCATCGTTGGTAACTATTACCGGAAGATCTGTGTGCCTGTTGAAAATATCTGCAAAGGGGATAACACCCTTAAACTGAAGATCCGCAGCATGCTCGATGGTCCCTTTGTTAATATTACCCATTGGCGCACCAACTCCGTATCCGATTATTTTTACTCCATTCCCAAGCTTATGGGAGGTGACCATTATCTTTTCATAAAGTGCTGCTATAAAAACCTCTATCTCATCATAATGAGTAGTTTTTATAGAATCATCTGCAAGTATTTTGCCGTCCCTCTCAACTAAACCAAAAACAGTATTTGTACCTCCTATATCAATACCGACTGCTACTTCTTTTACTGCCATATTTAATAAATATAAAGTTTGTTATAATTCTATTCTTTTATTATCCTCCTAAATATTCATTCCCAACCTTTCGTGCACGTACCGGTTTGTCGAGATTTATTCCGAGTGCAATTCCGGTTTCAACGAGTACATTCCATCCTGCTGTAAGCTGGACATACTCTGAATGCTCTCCGCCATCAGGAATAATGATTGTAGGGAATATTGTCTGTCTGGTTGAAATTGTAATGATATTCATTCCAACACCTTTTACCAGACACTCATTAAATTTCTCCTGCTCAGCCTCAAATGGATCTATCCATATAAGTACTTCACTCTTGTCCATCACCTCTTCAATACCATGAACTGCAAAGGTTCCCTCGAGATAAGCCGATTTCTTTCTAGTTATCTCATTGGTCTTTAGTGCAAGCTCTTCAGCAACACCATTATTCCTTCCGGCAAAATAAATAACGCTGGCATTCCTGATTATTTCTGTCACTGAACTATCAATGGAAAGAGTAAGCGCCTTTTCTGTCTTATCAGCAAGCTCATTAAGACCCTCCATTTTTACACCATGAATTTTCCTCAGAAGTGAATCATAAAACAGTCCCTGTTCCACAACCGATTTGGTTGCTGCAACAGCGTCTTCCTTCCCGCATGTAAGAACATGCGTTGCATTTGCAAGTTCGCCCAGTTTTGTTCCCTGGTTTGCAGTAAGCCCGAATATTGCATTATGATTTTGTTTTTTAAGCGCTGTCACAAGCCTTATAACCTCTTTTGTCTGCCCTGAGTTTGAAGCTGCAAATACAGCAAAATCATTGAGGCTGTATTCCATTGCCTGGGTGCTCCCTTCAGTAACGATGGGCATTGCAAAAGATTTCTGCAGCGACCTCTGGATCGCTCTTTTTGCAGGGAATATCCTGCTGCTTCCTTCACCGGTCAGGAAAAGTCCCTTTTTCATTTTGGCAGCATCGGCAAATTTTGCAGAGACACCATGGTCAAATTTCCTGATTATACCAGGTGTTTCCATCATTTCCCTTACAAGGGCATACTTATTATATTTTTCCTCTTTTAAATTCATGACTGTCAGATTTTATTTATAAGAAATTCTTTTAAATCATTCTGTACCTGCGGATCTTTCTGGAAACCACCGCCCAGGTGCTGCCAGTAAACTTCAGCATATTCAACACCCACCATTTTACCATAGTTCTTGTTTCCCTGCAGAACAAAACCAAAGAAATCATCCATTTTGTGCATATGCTTCATCAGATCGATCTGCGAAACGTGGTAACCAAGCATTTTCTTCTTGGTCTCAATAACAGAAGTGACATCCACATAAAAATGAGGAGGAACAATCTGCGATCCAAGGGGATCAGAAAGAGTTAAAGGTGATGAATGGTACAATAAAGGTGTAATCTCTACAGGCGGTTCATCAACAGGTACAGTATCAAGTGATGAAACCATAGCAGCCGCCTCAACAATGTTTGATGTAGTCCTGTGATCTGTATGATAATCATTCGAAAGGTGAGTAAAAATCACCCCTGCTTTTACCTTGCGGATTAGTGAAATCACTTTCAGCCTGAATTCCTTAGAATCGAATAGAAATCCGTCTACGCCTCCCAGTGTATAATATTCAGCATCAAGTACTGCTGCTGCTTTCTTTGCCTCCTCAAAACGTACCCTGGCAGTTTCTTCCATGTTCATCCTGCATCCGCCCAGGTCACCTCCTGTCATTGTGGCAATCACTATTTTGTATCCTTTATCCTTCAGAAGCTTGAGAGCTCCGGCATTCCATGCTTCAGCATCATCAGGATGTGCATTGATTGACAATGCAACTTTATTAAATACTTTGGTCATGATATAAAGTTTTGATTATTTCTTTTTAGCATAAATCTTTTTCAGCCTGACAAATTTAGGCAGCTCGCCAACAAGCGGTTTCATATAATCAATAAACTTTGATGAAACATGATTTCCCTCTTTGTTGAAATATTCAGAAGGCATGGGCTTTGCAGAAACAGCAACTTTTTCAAGCGGAACTTTATCAAATGCAATCTTATAAGGCTTGTTTGAAATCCTCTTAATGCTCACCATCACCCCTGATTCTCCCTTCTCTGCAAGCTTCACCGCCTCAACGCCGCATCTATAGGCCTCAAAGAGATCGACCTCCGATGCCCTTACAAAGTCGCTCATAATAAGTGATTCCGTGATCTGGAACTCACCACGATATCCGAATTCATCCGCAATCATTTTGTGGAGATTGGTAGCAACGCTTGCTCCTCCCATCGCACCAAATTCAGTATTATTGAACTTGTCCTTTGTTGCGGATGCACTTACAGCACTTCCATCAGCATATTTTAGTCCTTCGCCGCAAACAATTGACACCCATCCATAAGCATTTATACATTTATCAAAATCTTTCAGAAATTTATCACGGCTGAAATGAAATTCGGGGCAATAGATCAAGTGGGGAGCATCTTCCTCGTTTTTCCTTGCCATGGCCGTTGCTGCTGCAAGCCAACCAGCTTCTCTGCCTATTGTCTGGTATATGACAAACTTATCAACACGCTGCATATCGTGTGCAAGAAGTCCGGCCTGCATCACATTAAGAATATTTGATCGTGCTGCAGATGCAAAACCAGGAGTATGATCAGTCCCGAAAAGATCGTTGTCAACTGTTTTCGGGATACCAATTCCATGCAGTTCATATTTCTGCTTTTTACAATATTCTTCAACCCGGTGAATGGTATCCATGGTATCATTCCCTCCGATCAGGAAGAAATACCTGATATTGTATTTCTTCAGCACATTAAGTATAACAGGAAAATCCTTCTCCTGAACTTTATGCCGTGAGGAACCTAAAGCGGAGGAAGGGGTCTTTCTCAGGCCTTTTATCACTTTTGAAGGCTGCTTCCCCAGATCGAAAAGCATCTCCTGCATAAAACCTTCAATGCCATAGTTCATACCATATATATTCTGAATAAAGGCCGATTTCATAGCCTTTTCAATTACCCCTGCCAGGCTTGAATTAATAACAGATGTTGGTCCGCCTGACTGTCCGATTAGTGCATTCCCTTTAAGCATGATTTTAGAATTCTTTTATTTTAATATTTTTTTGTTAATCGCCGTTGCGCCATTGTGCCGTACTGCCAATGTGCCATTAAACAAACTTCAGCATCCCGAAATATTCAGGCTGATGGTAATCAGGATTCGCTGTACCTACAGGATTCCATGTAACATAATGAGGCACTGACAGCATATCGCCACACTTGTAAAAATTAGCCCTGAAAGTTTTCCCTTTGAGATCCCCGATTTTATGATGGAAGAATACTTCAACCGGTATCGCAATGGTTATTGACCAATCGAATTTACCTTTTTGCTCAGCTACAGGTTTATTTCCAACCGAGGATTTTCTTCTTATCCTTGAAATGATTGCGGGATCGGCCCTTTTACTGTCAGCTCTTCCTGTGCCTGTACCAAGTAAAATAGTACCAATACCGTTGAATTCCAGATTATAATAAATGCCGTCATTCTCAGGTGATACAAAGAATTCAACACATGAATCTTCGCAAACCATCTGATTCGTTTCAGTTTTTTCGGCTTTGAAATAGTCTTCTGATATGTAGTATTTCAAAAAGATTTCCCTGTCACTATAGGCTATGGCAAACTTCACATCGGGTTTATAATCATATCCTTTCCAGTTCAGGGTATTTATCTGAAGTTTCACTGCTTGTATATCGAGAGCTTCCGATATCTCATCGAGATCAGGAATTTCTTTAGTTAAGCTGATCTTCTTTACTTCTGCAATTTTCATTATTGGTTTGGTATGGTCAGGCGTTGGTACACCAAATTTACAATTATTTTTCTTAAACTGTTCTGTTCATAGTTTCCTCAGCTCGTTCCATCCGAGAGCAGCAGCTCCAAGAACTGCTGCATTGCTTTCTGATATCCCTGATGGCAGTATCTTTACAGTTCCTCTGAATACAGGCATAACATTTTTGTCAATATACTCACGCACAGGGTTAAACAAAATATCTCCTGCTTTTGTAAGTCCGCCGAATAAAAACACAGCTTCAGGACTTGAAAACACAACCGAATTAATTATAGCTAAACCCAGCATTTCAGCTGTATAATTCATTGCCTTCACCGCAACAGGATCGTTTTCTGACGCAGCTGTGGCAACTATCTTTGATGTCAGGGCTGATGGTGCGATATCTCTCAGTGGACTTTCATCCCTGGTTTCACTAAGAACCTGCTGCACTGTCCTGACCAGTCCTGAGGCTGATGCATAAGTCTCCAGACATCCTTTCTTGCCGCAACCGCATTCCCTCCCTCCGGAAACAACTGTGGTGTGCCCCAGTTCACCGGCAAAGGCAGTATGGCCATAGAGGACTTCCCCGTTTATTACAATTCCGCTGCCAAGTCCTGTA
Organism: uncultured Bacteroidota bacterium; assembly: GCA_937864815.1. Classification (GTDB taxonomy): domain Bacteria; phylum Bacteroidota; class Bacteroidia; order Bacteroidales; family VadinHA17; genus LD21. Next base: position 7,564 of record CALMJY010000272.1, on the reverse strand, counting down.
CCCAGGGTAAGCACAATAAAATTCTTCATATTCCGGGCACCTCCAAAAACCATTTCACCAACAGCTGCTGCATTAGCATCGTTGGTAACAACTACAGGAACATTGCTTTTCTTCTTCATCATTTCAGCAAGGGGAACAATCCCTTTCCAGGGAAGATTGGGTGCCAGTTCAATGGTCCCCTTATAGTAATGTGCATTGGGGGCTCCGATCCCAATTCCGATAAGATCGTGATCTTTCATTACCAGTTTATGGATCGCGTCTGAAAGGGCTATGACAAAATCATTGATATCAGGATAGTCTTTTGTAATAATTCTGTTTTCCGAAAGAACCTTGCCCGATTCGTCAACAAGACCATAAATGGTATTTGTTCCGCCTATGTCTACACCGGCTACAACCTGTTTCATATTATTAACTTATTAATTACTGTTTCTTTTCTTCTTTCCCTGCCAACTGAATACTGCCAACTGCCAACTTTTTTTACTTCTTAATCGACCTCATTTTCATATCCTTCTCATACTTAAGTCCAACATCCCAGTCCTGATCAAGCTCAAATTTCGCCTTGACCTCGATCTCCTTGGGATAATAAGTTACTGCCTCAGGAACCCTCGCTTTTGTAAAATCACCTGTAGTCCATAACCCGTCTCCATTGGTATCATAAATGATCTTTGCCCTGTATGTCCCGGGTTCAAGTAAAGGGAATTCAACCTTTCCATCACCAATTCTCGAGGATTGTCTGATCAGGGTTTTTTCAGACTTATCCAGAAGCTGAACGATCATATTCCCTTCCCCGTTTTTAATACTGAAAATCAGTTTGCTGTATGCATCAATCGGTTTTTGAGAAATCTTTATGCCTATAGAGTCTGAACATTCTCCGAAGTAATTTGTGAAGGCACCCGAATCAGCAACGAAGAGATACTTTTTGTCAGGCAGAATATTAAAATCGAGATAAAACCGTTTTGAAGTAAGAGAATCTCTTTTAAATGCAAAAGGAACAATTATAGTATCTTTCTTCGTGAGATCGTATAATTTAATAAGAGATGTATCGGGCTCATGTAAAGGGGTTTCTGCCCTGAAAACGATTCTCTGTCCCGGTTTAACTGCTCCGGCAATCATATTGTTTGCTATCAGAAGTGATTCCGGCTTTTTAACAACTGAGGATTTAGTCGTCTTTGGTGGTACATATCTTAGCGCGACTGTGTCAGTCCTTATTTCCACCACCCCTGCAGTATCAGTTGCAGGATACCTTAAATATGTAGTTAGCTGGTTCTGATTATATATAGCTGTGTCAGTAAGCCATACTAAAAGCGTATCTTTCATCAGGCTGCGCTCAACAAGGTATGAACTACTGTCAGTTTCCGGAATATTAAAGCTGAATTCCATAGTGTCGGGAGGGAGGGAGAGTACATATTCAAGCTGGTATTTCAGCTTCCGTTCAGATGATTTAAGGTATCTGTCTGTCGGAGCTTCCGTGAAAAGCATAAGCTTGTTCTTGCCTGATAGTGCAATGGTATCCTTCGGATTTATCTTCAACTCCGGCTTTCCGGAACTTTTAACAGGAAGCGCTTTCTTCACAGTAACTGTATCTTTGATGATTGGCATCCAGTTACTGTCAGCATTAACCTCAATTGGTGATTCAAGGAAAGCAAATGCCTCAGTCTTCAGATTATAGGTTTTATTGTTATCTGCATCAAGGAGGGCGTACAAATTATATTTTCCCGGTCTTACATTATCAATTCTGAAATAGCCGAAACGGTCGATAAGAGCTATATAATCAGACATCTGTTTCTTAACAGAAGAATCTGCAAGATTCCTGTGCATGAGAACAAAGACTTTTTCAGGTATTTCAAGATTATCAGCGAAGAATACATTACCCGTAACAGAAAGAGAATCGAGCACATCTCCCGTTGAAAAAACAAACTGATAGTCTTCAAGAATGTTACCTTCATTCAGATCCTTTATTGCATCCTGAAAGTTAAGCAGATAAGTTGTACTGTCCTTAAAGTCATCCTCAAATTCGGCTATAACTGATTTGCCTTTTAACCAGACCTTGGGTTTCTTCTTCGATGGAGGTGAAACAAGAAGGTTTTCGTTTATGTTGTCGAGTGCAACATATTCATTGAGTTTAATTTCTACTTTATACCCTGAATATCCGGTTGCTCCGTATGGTGGTACGGTCTCAACCACAATTGGTGGCTCCTTGTCTCTGGGACCTCCTGTCGGCCTTCCGATTTTAGCACAGGAAGAGAGAAGAAGAAAAATAAGGATAAATATGTTTAAGCGGACCTGAAAGGATTTACTCATCAATAAAAAATGATAATTAAAGCATTTACAAACATACCATATTTTTTAAAGAAAAAACCAGAAATCAATCCTGGTTCCATGTTCCATGTTCCATGTTTCAGGTTTCAACCTGATCCGGTACCTTGAACCTGAAACCTTGAACCTGAAACTAAAATATTTTTTCTACCTTTGGTCTCAATGTAAAAATATTTGCTCATGCTTTTCCAAATCGTCCCCTGGGATGTCAATCCTGAAATATTCCGTATAGGTTCCTTCGCTGTAAGATGGTATGGTCTTCTTTTTGCATCATCCTTCTTTTTCGGATACATTATTATGAATAAGATATTTATTAATGAAAATCTCAAAGAAGATGTTCTTGAAAGACTCACTATTTATATGGCCATTGGAACAATAGCCGGCGCCAGGATAGGACATTGTCTGTTTTATGAACCTGAATATTATCTTAAAAATCCCGCTGAGATTCTGATGATATGGCATGGTGGTCTTGCCAGCCATGGAGCTGCAATAGGAATACTTACAGCATTATGGATTTTTGCAAAAAAAGAGAAAAAGGATTATTCGTGGATCCTTGACAGAATAGTGATTACTGTTGCCCTCTCAGGTTTTCTTATCAGAATGGGAAACCTGATGAACTCTGAGATATACGGTATAGAAACAACAGTTCCCTGGGGTTTCGTTTTTCTCAGAAACCATGAGGTTGCCCCGAAACATCCTACACAGATTTACGAAGCACTTGCATACCTTGCTATATTTTTCCTGCTTTATAAGCTCTACTGGACAAAAAAAGGTGAGCACCTTCAGGGACTGCTGATAAGCCTGTTTCTGATACTTGTATTTGCTTCAAGGTTTTTTATTGAATTCCTGAAAGAGGACCAGGTTGCATTTGAATCAACGATGAAAATAAACATGGGACAGTGGCTTAGTATCCCATTCGTTATAGTAGGAATATGGGGACTATTTATGACCTGCCGGGTAAAGAAAAGAGCCGTAATTAAAAGATAATCACTCCTTTTTCAGAATTCCGTGGAAAAGTACTTCCAGAATTGCATTGAGCCGGTTCTCGATGTTTACCTCTTTCTTCTTCCAGAACAAAGGAACCTCCAGACCCTTAAGAGTGGTCTGAATTGCCAGAGCTGTGTATTCACTGTTTGATATTGAAAATACATTCTTTCTCGATCCGTGATAAAGTATTAACCTGAGTATGGCCAGTTCTTCCCGGTCGTATTTCTCACGGATAGTTTCAATAAAATCAAAGTGATCAAGGTTCTTGTCAAAAATTGCATTATAGTAATTCGAAAGTTTTTCGAACGATTTCATTCTTACAAATACATACTTCCTCATCTTCTCAATTGGAGAATCGACAGACTTTATAGCTGTAGTAAGCTCATTTCTAAGGATGTTAGCTTCATGCAACACAACAGCCTCAAATATCTCCTCCTTGCTTTCAAAATAATAGTAAATAGAACTTTTTCCCATTTTGAGAGCTTTGGCGATCTCATCCATTGTTGTTTTCCTGAATCCGTAATGGCTGAAAATCTGTCCTGCAGTAAGAACAACTTTCTTCCTAAACTCCTCTTTGTTAACCATATACCAAAATCCCTTTATGTCGCTGATGAAAGGAACAAAGATAATAAATAAAAATCCTAAAATCAAGTTTTCGAATAATCCGGTCGATAATTCGAAAAGGGAGGTTTATGCCCTTAGCTTAATGCCTTTGCGATCTTTGTGGTTAAGAGAACTTTTTCACTATTATTTAGTAATTTTGAGTTTAATTTTTTAAGTTGTTTTCTGCAGGCAATGAAGATCGGGAATAAACACTATCAGACAATCTGGATTGATGAATCAGATCCTTCAGTTATTAAGGTTATTGATCAGCAGAAGCTCCCTTTTTTTCTGGAAATCGCGGAGCTCAGGAGTGTCGAGGATGTCTATAATGCAATTGACAGTATGACTGTCAGGGGAGCGCCACTCATAGGAGCTGCTGCTGCTTTCGGCATTTACCTTGCTGCCCTCGAAATCACCGTTAATACAAATCCCATTTCGCATCTTCATAATGCTGCAAGGTACCTGGTCTCATGCAGGCCCACTGCAGTCAACCTGGCCTGGGCTGTTGATTTTGTAATGAAAAAACTGAATGAAGGGATGTCAGCTGAAGAGCTCGCAGAAAATTCATTAAAGGCAGCATTGGAAATATGTGATCTTGAAAAGGAAAACTGCAGACTGATCGGAATAAACGGTCTCCCACTTATTGAGGAAATAAGCCGGAAAAAGAATGGCGATTCAGTAAATATCCTTACACACTGCAACGCCGGATGGCTGGCATGTATTGACTATGGAACAGCCACTGCTCCGTTATACCTTGCACATGACAAGGGAATAAAGTTGCACGTTTGGGTAGATGAAACACGACCAAGAAACCAGGGTGCCAGACTTACTGCATATGAACTGGGGCAGCACGGAGTGCCATATACCATTATCCCTGATAATTCAGGAGGTCACCTGATGCAGCATGGAATGGTTGATATAGTAATAGTAGGAAGTGACCGAACAACAAGAAAAGGAGACTCTGCCAACAAAACAGGAACCTACCTCAAGGCATTGGCTGCACATGACAACAATATTCCTTTCTACTCGGCCGTTCCATCCACATCAATTGATTTCAGCATAAACGACGGTATCAGTGAGGTAAAAATAGAGGAACGCGATCCGGAGGAAGTATTAAAAACAGAGGGTCTTCTTCACGGAAGGATTGAACAGGTAAGACTCTGTCCGGAGGATGCCAGGGCTGCAAACTACGGTTTTGATATCACACCGGCGAGGCTTATTACAGGCATTATTACCGAAAAAGGTATTTGTAATGCTACTGAAGTGAGTATAAAAGAAATGTTTCCGGATAAATTCAATTAATATGCAGGGATTTGTAAAGTTCAATTGCCACTGGAGCCAGTCAGGTCCTGTTATATCTGACGAACAGTTTGAAATAATAAATAACTGGCGCGACATATTGTTCAATATGGATCTTATCGGTGCTTATGAGAATGGAGTAGCCTTCGGTAACATAAGCATGAGAATTAATGGTACCAACCAGTTCATAATTACCGGCTCCGCCACTGGTGAAATACCGGAGCTGGAACCCGGGCATTATGTAAAGGTAAACTCATTCAATATTGATGATAATGCCGTTCAGTGTGTCGGACCTCTGAAAGCATCATCTGAGTCTCTTACCCATGCAGCAATCTATTTAGCCGATCCCGGGGCAAATGCAGTGATACATGTTCACTGCATCGATCTCTGGAACGAGATAATCCATAAGGTTCCAACTACCAATCCGTCAATGGATTACGGAACAATAGCCCTGGCTAAAGATATCTTCAGGCTCTTTAAGGAATCTGATGTAATTGAAAAGAGAATTATTGTAATGGCAGGTGACAGGGCTGGTATTATTACTTTTGGTCACGATATGGATGAGGCTGCCAATGTTCTGCTTTCATATCTCAGGAAAGAGTGATGGTTAAGATCGGAATAATAGGGGGATCCGGACTTGAAAATCCCAATATCCTGAAATCGCCTGAGGAGAGAACTATTGAAACACCATATGGTTTACCCTCATCCACCCTTTTATCAGGAAAGATAAACGGGAATGAAGTAGTTATACTCTCCAGACATGGAAGGCATCATACCATACCTCCTTCAGAAGTTAATAACCGGGCTAATATTTTTGCATTAAAAGATTCAGGATGTTCACATATTATTGCCACAACAGCCTGCGGCAGCCTGAGAGAAGAAATAGGGCGAGGGGACCTTGTTGTCCCTGATCAGTTCATCGATTTTACAAGACACAGGATTATTACCTTTTTCAACGAATTTGAACGTGGAAAGATGAAACATACCCCTATGGCTGATCCCTTCGACAGATACCTGCGTAATCTGATAATATCCTCAGCATCTGAAATCGGAGTATCATTACACAAAGCCGGAACAGTAATTACAATAGAAGGTCCCCGATTCTCGACCAGGGCAGAATCTAAAATGTTCAGGATGTGGGGAGCTGACTTAATCAATATGTCTGTAGCGCCTGAAGCAATCCTTGCGAATGAGATCGGCATCCCATACGCAGTAATAGCAATGAGCACCGATTATGACTGCTGGAAGGAAAATGAAGCACCGGTTTCCTGGGAGGAAGTAATTGCTGTCTTCAATAAAAATGTAGATACTGTTTTGAAACTGCTTATCAGAGTTATTGAAGGTATTGGAAGGAAATAGATTTTTCTTTCTCTGTGGCTATTGTATTATATTTGGTAATTATTTACATTTGCAGTCCGTTTCAGGGCCCATAGCTCAGATGGTTAGCAGCACCTGACTCATAATCAGGGGGTCGCTGGTTCGATCCCAGCTGGGCCCACATGAAAAAGAGTGAGAGCGTGAGCGAGAGCGAGCGAACTCACTCTTTTTCCTCAGTACTCGCTCTCACACTCACACTACCAACCTATTACCACAATTATATTTCCGAGAGCCAGTGAGGCTGCAATCACTCTCGTTCTGTTTGCTCAAGACTCACTCATACACTCACACATTTTTCTACGCCAGGTTCTGGACAAAATGAGACGTTTTTATAGATGAAATCAAACAGAATCTTTATTTAAATTTAAACAAAACTGCTGCTCTGATTTTCTTGGCACCAATCGTGTTATGATTAGTTTTTACAATTATAAGTTAAAAGATAATGTAAGGTTTATGCTATTGTAATTTAAACCATAATCAAGTCCTGAATACGAAGATTCAGTAATGTTGCCAGACTGATCAAAAGAGTATTTCTCATTTGAATATATGATTGAGGGCATTATCTCTGAAGAGATGTTTATCTTACTATTAACCATATAGTGGAATCCTAATATAAATCCTAAACCTACTGAATAAGATGAATGTTTATTGAAACTTGCAGATGAATCATTCTCATATTTATTTCTATCAAAGGAGTTTATAAGGTCTGATCCATAATAAAGATAAAAATTATCAGATACACTTTTTCTTTTCTCAAATCCAACATTGAATCCAATCCCAAAGTCATTTGATTTGCTTTTTGAATCAGATGGTGTTTTCTGTTTATTCATTGAGCCACTCGTCGAAAGAAGTGTCAATCGTAAAAGAGCTTTATCGTTGCCACTTTTATATCGTATGCCGAAAGCAGATCCACTGATACTTACACCTAGTTCATTAATCTTGCTCTTATTGTCCTGTGCGGAGGATGATAATTGCATAATTA
>CALMJY010000271.1 GCA_937864815.1 uncultured Bacteroidota bacterium | reverse complement strand
CCTCAGAGGAAGAGATCAAAGGAAGCAGGTCTTGAACTCAAACTCCTTCAGAACAGGATCAGTTTTGATGTTGCAGTTTACCGTGAAAATACAATCAACCAGATCATGAACATTGATGTTTCACGTACAACAGGTTTCAACAACAAGACAATCAATGCCGGTGACCTTCAGAACCAGGGTGTTGAAATCCAGGCAATATTTACACCGGTTCAGACAAAAGATTTCCAGTGGGATATCAATGTTAACTGGTCGAAGAATGAAAGCAAAGTTGTTGAGCTCTACGGTGACATGAAGTACCTCCAGCTTTATAACCTCAGCTGGAATGCTCTGGCATATGCTTTCCCCGGAAAAGAATACGGAACTATTTTCGGTTATGACATTGTTCGCGAATTTGCAAAACCTGTATATTATGATGCCGATCAGAAGCAGCTTGCATACTATGAATATTCCGGAAGACCTGTTGTTTCAACATCAGGCCGTTACAGACGTTCAGGCGCAAGAACTCCGATAGGTAATATCATGCCTGACTGGTTTGGCGGTGTGAACAACTCATTTACATATAAGAATGCAAACCTCAGCTTCCTTGTTGACTTTAAGAAAGGTGGCGACATCTTCTCAGTTACCAACATGTTTGGTATGTACACAGGTGTTCTTGAGGAAACAGCTGCTACCAATGCTAATGGCAAGAACATTAGAGATGCCAAAGCTGATGGTGGTGGGGTTCTTATCGAGGGTGCTGTTTATGGCAAGGTAAATCCTGATGGATCAATTCAGTTCCAGGATGCCACTGGCGCTAATTCAGCAACACCTGTTGAAAACACTACTTATGTAGCTGCTAACCTCTGGGGTTATGACTTTTACGGAAAAAATTCATTGTCAACTTTCGATGGAAGCTTTATTAAACTCCGTGAAGTATCAGCCGGTTATTCATTCAATAATATCGGCTTCCTCAACAAAGCTGGTATCAGAGACCTCAACCTCGCAATTGTAGGACGAAACCTGTGGATAATTCAGAAAAATATTCCTCACCTCGATCCTGAAGTCAGTTCAAGTGCAGGTAACACCAGCGTTGGCGCTGAGACCAATGCCATACCTTCAACCAGATCTTATGGTTTCAATATCAAGCTTAGTTTCTAACCAGTAAACCATCTGAAAATGAAATATTTTAAAACAACACAAATAATTTTTGCGGGACTGTTCCTTCTGGTTAGTCTTCTCTCATCCTGTACCAAGGATTTCGAGGAGCTGAATACCAACCCGAACAGCCCGGTAGACGTTCCTGCTATTAATGTATTCACCAATACACAGGTAAATGCTGTCGGCCGTCAGCTTGGCGGATGGATGCAGCATACTTACCTGGGCCCATGGAGCCAGCAGTGGTGCAAAGTACAGTATATTGACGAGGACAGGTATATGCCTCGCGACATGTCTGGTGAATTTCAGGCTCCTTTTACAAGTGAGTTGAAAAACCTTACTATTGTAATAAATAAAGCAGAAGGAGAAGAGGAAAATCCAAAGCTTGCAGCTGCAGCAAAAGTTCTTAAAGCATGGGTATTTCTTTATGTAACCGATGTATGGGGTGATGTACCTTACTCAGAAGCTCTTCAGGGTTTCGACAAGGACGGTGACCTGACTCCAAAGTATGACAAACAGTCAGATATCTATGCTGCATTGCTTACCCAACTTGAGGAAGCCAACGCTGCTCTTACAGGTTCTGTTCCCTTTGCAACATCAGGAGACCTTATTTACGGAGGTGATCCAATGCTATGGAAGAAGTTTGCAAACTCTCTCAAGCTGAGGATACTGAACCGTGCAGCCGGTACACCATATTCACACACCTATAACATGGCTGGTGGTACAACGGTAACAACAACTGCTGGTGCTGCTGCATTAACAAATGCTGATGCACAGATAGCTACCATCCTTGGTAATCCCTCTGCGTATCCTGTATTTACATCAAATGATGACAATGCAACTCTCTCTTACCCGGGGCTTCCATACAGGAACCCGATTTTCAACACCCTTTATACAAGGACTGACCAGGGTATTTCAGAAACCATGGTTGACTGGCTTCTTGCAAGAAATGATCCAAGGATTCACATTTATGCACAGCCTACACCTGAATCACAGGCCACTCCTCCTCTCAAATATGTAGGATGGCAGAACGGTCGTGAGGTTACCTCAGCTCCATTCCCGAAAGTTTCACTTCTTGGAACAGCCGTGGCTTATGATGAGAATGCACTTGTATATGTTATGACATACGATGAGGTTCAATTCCTCAAGGCTGAACATTATCTGCGCGTTGGTAACGACGCTGCAGCAAGGGCAGCATATGAGGCAGGTATTGCAGCATCTATGGAAAGATGGGGTTGCGAAGACGGAAGTACTGTTTATCCTACATGGGGTAAAACTTCTATTACTACTTCTCCAACCGGTCAGGCTGTAAACTATGCAACTTATCTTGCACAGCCAACTGTAGCATGGGCAGGAACAAAAGATGACAAATTCCAGCTTATCATCGAACAGAAATGGGCTGGCATCTTCGGCCAGGGTATTGAGGCTTATACCGAAGTAAGAAGAACAGGTTTCCCTGCAAGAATATTTGAATATGAACTTGCAGGTGCATATTACCCGAACCTTGGACTTCCTATCAGGGTACAGTATGCTCTCAGCGAGGATACACACAATACCACCAATGTTGAGCAGGCCAGGGTTGACCAGAAGATTGAAAGGATCAACGAAGGTATGTTCAGTACCAATGGCATTCAGAGCCAGGTATGGTGGCACACCAGGAAGAACCCGATCCCAACAACAACTGATGTTAAATAATATCAGCTGAAATGATAACAAAAAGGGGCTTGAAAAAGCCCCTTTTTTATTTACCCCTAAATCCCCCAAGGGGGACTTGAAATCAATCGTATTACTTAGCCCCCCTTGGGAGGGTTGGGGGTTAAATCAACCCTTTTTCCTCTGCTGACGCCTTAACCAGGCAAAAAGAAATGCAATAAGGGCCATCAGAAGGAATAATATTACATTATTTCCACCTTCTGTTATAGCTATTCGGAAAGCGATCGCGAGTGAAACAGCTCCTGTTACCCACCAGACTATTTCAAG
>CALMJY010000270.1 GCA_937864815.1 uncultured Bacteroidota bacterium | reverse complement strand
TTGATACAGTATTTTGCTTAGAACATGTAAACGAACTTATGATATATTACAAATATTCATTAAACCCATCAATATATGAGATATTACTGGGATCAGTTAAAACAAAATAAACAAATCTCTCAGGATTGAAATATGAAACATATAGACTATTTTTTAATGTTCCTTTAATTATTTTGCCAACTATATATACAGAGTCATCCAAATTCACCACTGCAATTCCAGCTTCATCAATTCTCCTCTTTACTTTAAAAGCCCAGTCACCTGTATATTTATCTCTGTAGTCTGTTATAACAGCTGTATCAGGATCTTTATCTTTACCATCACATCCTGATAGAAGAAAGAAGGAAAATGCTACAACCAGGAATTGAATTCCTCCAAGAGTTCTCATTTTCAGCAGAAAAAACAACTTAATCAAAATTAAACAAATTTCTCAGGTTAGTATAATTGAACATAGGTCCATAGAATTTTTTGCTATTGTCTTATTACTAGCAAAGTTAATTTTACTGTATATCAGGGTGCCATTGAGTTCTTCTTTATACTCTCAAAATGATATTGATAACGATTTTATGGAATCAGGTTTTAGAAAAAATGATAAATCTACACCAGAATTTTTAGAAAAGTCTCGAATTGAATATTTCAAATTGCCCCAGAGTGAAGTCCATACAAAAATAGAATCATATTTTCGTCCTGAACACGTATATCTATCACGATAAAAACCATACCAATCGACTCTGCCAACAAATCCAGGATACAAGTCCCAATTTGATCCCCTAATTCCAAAATTAAAATAATCCTTGTCATTACTTATTGTATCATTCCAAACCCGAAGTTTCAATGTTGAAGGATGATATAGCTCTATGTCTATTACCTGAGTGGCATTTAAGTTGCATAACTGCTTCCAGCATAACCTGTTTTTGACGAATAGATACATGGAGTATATTCAATATAATGTAGACTTTTCCAACTAATTATCTCTTTCTTTACAATTAATCTGTAATTACCTTTTTCATCCGATTTGCATTTAATTCCCCAATAATTACTAATCCCCGACCAGATTAAGGTATAAGGATAGGCTCCTAAGATAACGTCTGCGTTTTCAACAGGTTGTTTTGAAACCTGGTCAATTACACTTCCTATAAAAAAAGTATCTAATGTTTGAATGGGTTTCTGAACATTGTCAGAGTTATCTTTCTTATTGCATGCCCACAAGAAAGAAAGAATAATTAAAATGTTCAAAATTACTCTTTTCATATTTCAAAATTACGAAACAGGATAATTCAAGTCAATTTTTAATTGAATCCTGTCTTGAATAGAAATGAAAATAATATAAATGAAATATAAGGCTGTATGTTTTGTTCATAATAAAAAAGCCCCCGGAAATAATTTCCGGGGACCATATTGCATATCAAAGAGATAACAAAAAGCAATCAGGTGATTATTACTTGATTTTTTTGAATTTCAATTCATTTGTCAAATTTCCTTCCATATTGAAAAAGTGCAAATTAAAAGTAGTTGGACTATCAAAGTTAAACTCAAATTTCCCCCATACTGATTCAGGATTATAGTATGCAGACAATTCTCCTTTAAACTTCTTATCAGATACATATGACCCTATCCATGTAATAGTTGATCCGCTCGGATAAAGTGCGAAGCCATAAAATTTACCTTGATTAGAGTTAAATCCCATATTATTCATATATAGCGGAGTTTTTTTGCCTTTTATGACCATGTCTACATTTATTATAAAAGCTTCTCCATATAGTCGGTAGTCCCATATCTCCAGAGTGTCTTTACCTGTCTCTGCCTGCCAGGTACCAATGGTTTGTTTCCACAATTCCTGTTGATTGAGTTGTGGCTGAGTAGTTTGCCCCTGTATTCCATAAAAACATACTGAAAAGAATACAATAATGGTTGTTAACAATAATTTTTTCATAAAACAGGTTTTAGTTAGAAATAAGAGATTTGTCATACAAAATTATTGCTATAAAAAGCCAAAGTCAATTTTATTTTAACATGGTGTATAAAAGAATGCTTTACCAGGCTTATGGATGAGACTGAACTAAATCAAATAAAAGAACACACTCCTCCCCTGATCCAGTTCAAACTGACATTTTACGTTTTTAGTCAATTAGGATTATCACTAAAAAGATCAAAAGCCTTATTGGCTTCCATAATAAATTCTTCAGATGAGCGTATTCCAACAAATCTGTAAATAATATTACCATCAGGGTCAAGAAATAAAAAAGATGGGAAATCCCAAGCCCTATAAATTTTATTGGTTTCAATTCCGTCAGGTTTTGAGATATTTACACTGTAACAGATAAAATTGTGGTTTAAGAAGTCCTGAATTTCTTTATTAACAAAAACTGTTTGTTCCATCTTTAAACAACCACTGCAACCAATAAAGTGGAAATAGAGAAAAACGGGTTTATTTTCCTTTCTGGCTATTTCAAAAACTTCAGAATAGTTGATTTCCCTGAAGACCAGGGTAGTGTCAGTTGAATTTGTTTGAATGAATAAATAAAAAGTCAGTGATATAATAAGTTGCATTGTAGCAATTTTAATAATTGATCTTCAAACTCATTTACCAAACTTTCGTCTTTATCGTCCTCTGACGATAGCTGATAAAAATATCATATTCATATCCGGGTATAGGGCTTCCCATGCAGATGGTTTATTTCCATAAAGTTATGAAAGAAATAAATGCCTGTCAAATATATATCCCAAGAATATACCGTCAAGGATCACCTGATTGTATTTTCTGTATTAATAATTGACTTTGACTTTAAAGCAGTGTAACTTCGTATAACTAATAGCTTCAGCATGAATAATCATTTTCTTTCCCTCTTCGATCCGGACACCCTCAGGAAATCTCTGATGTATATATCTCTTTCAGTCCTTCTTATAACAGTTTCACTGATCATAGGTCTGACAGACAATTTTCTAACCATTACTATGCTTTTAAGTGGTATTGCAATGTTTTTATATGCGGTGTTGCGTCCATGGGAAAAAGCAGGCTATTTTGCTGTACTGGGCGGGGTTTGCCTTATACTCCTGGTATTTGAATTCCTGTCAGGAATTGACATTCTGGTAAAGATGAAATTAAAGGGAGATCTTACTGAACTTATATTGTGGATCGCCGGATTTATTTTTTTTGCAGGAATCATTACCGGAATTATAGGCATATTCCGTTTCAGAAAACAGTAACCTTATTAAGTTATTATTCGTTCAGTATTGCCTTTTTACGCGGAATGATCCATGTTCCTTTTTCGTCATCATAAATTCCCATACCCGAACCCATCAGATCCCACATCGACCAGCTTATTCCATTTTTCTCAGCCTGGGAAACGACAAAATGCAGCCAATCAACTGCAGATTCTTCATCTGCATTTGAGGAGACTCCGAATTCACCAAGAAACAGCGGACGATTAAATTTCTTTGACCATTCAACCGCGGTATTAAAATCTTTTTCCACCGCCTTAATTTCGTCATCAGTACCCCATGTAATCCCTGCACTTCTGCCATCAACTCCCTGATGTGTGAACCGGTGAGGGCTGTAATAATGAATTTCAACGATGATATTCCGGTCATCCTCAGGCAGCTTAAAATCTGCAAGTCCCTCTATATTATTCCAGTTTCCGGGTCCGATAACCAATGTTCTGCCAGGATTTGATTTCCGTATTATTTTCCAGGCATCAATCATGAAATAATTCCACAGATAAGGTGTCAGGTTGCCATTTGGTTCATTCAGAACCCCGAAGTAGACATTATCGGGATAGTCCTTATAATGTTCAGCCATCTGCTCCCACGATGCCAGGAAAATATCCCTGAACGCCATCGGATCCTTTCCCATTTCCCTGTACTGATGATTGTCGATTATAACGGTAAAGCCCAGTTTAAGCGCTTCATGCACAGTCCAGTCGAGACGATCATAGAATTGCTTCGATATGGTATAAGGAGGTTTAAGAGCGTAAAGAAGGTCTTCCCTTCGTCCGTGGGCTTCATCCCATCTCAGGTTATAACCGGGTTCCCTGTTCATGTGCAGAAAAGGCCTGGTATTGATCCTTATCCCGGACATACCCAATTCTTTCATTTTATCCATATCCGACAAGTCCAGATCCTTATTCCAGTTATCCCAGGTATATAAAATATTTCCGAAGTTACCCCCTTTGCCGAGCCTGTCGTTCTGTTTAAATACATCAATGGGATTCTGGCTGTAAACCAGCACAGGAAGGATCAGAATTAAAATCAGGAAATAAAAGCATTTTTTCATGATAAACGGATTTATAATTCAAAATTGTTCTATTCAAGCAGACTGTCGGATATAGAAATATCATCCAGGTAAATATCTCCTGCCATACTTTCGCCTGAAACATTTACGGCCCCTATGGCAAGGCTAGCCACATTATTATGTATTGTAAACTGATTCTTAATGCACCCTCTCCTCTGTCCGTCAAACCAGAATTCAACAAATCCCTTACCAGCATCGGCAAAGGTTCTTAACTCAATCCTGTGCCATTTGTCAGCTTCAAAACTAACTAAACTCAATGGGTAATTCCTGCTGCTGCCCGGCACAAAATATCTGTTTCCTGCATCATTCACACTCATACCATGAATATAAAAACCTTTACCTTCATAATATCCGATCGATACGCCGGCAACAGGGTCTCCTGATTCTGACCTTAACTCAAGTATCTGAACACTGCTGTTGCTTCCCCTCATCTTAAAATCACTGCTCATCCTGATCCAGAATCTTGTGAAAGTCTCCCTGAAATCTGTAACTTCATTTTTCAGAAGAAAGAAATTATCAAGCCGTGTATTCTCCTGGAAATGGCACAATAATCCAAACTCCCCATTCCTGGCAGCCTTATCTGAGATATAGAGCATGCTCATTCCGTAGCCAACTTTTGTTTTCTTCTGATCCCACTGTGAAAATCTTCCGTTATCGAAGTTTTCTGTAAAGGATATGTAATCCGGCGATGACTCAATTGAAAATCCATCTGAAATACTTTCTGTTTCCAATCCTGCACCATTGACAGATCTTACAGTAACATAATACTTCTTTCCCCTGACCAGAGCAAGATTTGTTCTTGAAGTAGTAAAGAACTGCTGGCGGCCGTTATTTATCCAGTCGAGTACTTCCGAACCTCCGGGTTTTGTTCCGATCTTGTACCAGTAACCTGAAATCCCTGACTCCGGATCTCCTCCTGCATCCCAGTTTGCTGAGACTTCAGTAGTTGAGGAAGAAATGCTAATATCCTCCTTTGTCCCGTCACGAACGATAAATTTCACAGGTGGTGTAATATCCATTGATGAACTTTTCAATACAATTTCGCCCCTGTTGGGAATGGCCTCATACATTACTTTTCCTGATTTAACAGAATAAATCCCCTGAATGTTTCCCTGCTTCACATGGCAGTATTTCCATTGAGCGGGAACCTCAGTAATCAATGTAAGCGGAAAATCATAGGATACAGGATCCGTATCCGAGATAAGATCGAGGCGGATCACCTCGCTATTATTCTGAACATTACCGACTTTTGCTGTTCTGCTTTCAATAATATATTTGTAGATGTCTCCTATGTTGCCTATCCACAATTTATCCTTAACAGTGACCAGGTAATCGAGCAATGCTTCAAAATTTGATACTTCAAATCCGAGGTATTCAAGATTTGGTCCCGTTCCATGTGTCAGCAACATGTGCCATTTTTCATCCTCTATGGCTTTCTTCGCAAAATTTATAAGTTCATTTTTGTTATCCTGTCCATTGTAGCTGACACATTCCCTTGAATAATCCGCAACAGGATATTTCTTCTGAACATTTTCAATGAATTTTTCTGGCCATGTTGTACCGCCACCCCTGTGAAAGGGACATAACCTGCTTTTATCGGGCGGATTAAGACCCCATACGATTCGGAATGATTCACCGATTTCATAATCAGCTTCATCAAAATCGGATGCTCCCATATGATACATAGTATGAGGACATAGTTCTAGGTCTGCCCTGCTGGCAAGACTCTCCCATGTGTTTATCCCATAACCATATCGTTCAAGTGCCGGATTCAGGAAAAATGATCCTGTAAGTCCCCTTTTTGCAAGGTTTGGAATTGCATGATCGTGGTGTGACCACATGCTGTCATCAAACCTGAGCGTAAAAGCACCTTTTTTATTGTCCTTCCAGGTGGCAATTGTTGTATTTCCTACTCCCTCTGCAGCGTTTACTTCAATGAAAATAAATCCCGCCATGGATATAAAAATGCAGACAATCAATTTTTCCAAAATATTTCTTTTCATTTTAGGCAATTTTAGATTAATAAATCTTAATAGCTGTCCAGATTTTTGTTACAAAACCAGAGACGAAACCGGACCATTCACTCAAAACATTATAAATTTAAATCATATCTTTATTCAAACATAATACAGATATGTTAAAACTTAAAAATAGTATGTCTCTGGCTGCATTTTGTTTGTTAATATTCACAACAACCTGTAAGAATATTAATAAAGGTGTATATTCTCCTGCCACAACCAGAACTGAATCTACGGTAAAATGGGAAAAACTCCGTTTTGGAGCCTTTGTGCATTTCAACGATAATACTTTCTTCGGAAAGGAGATATGTAAAAATACGGACCCGGGGCTTTTTAATCCTGCGGAAATTAACTTCGATGATATGATGAAGACTTTCAGTGAGGCAGGTATTCGTTATGCTGTGCTGACAACCAGGCATACATCCGGATTCTGCCTGTGGGACAGCAGGGCAACAGCTTTTGATGTGGCAGCAAGTCCTTTCAGAAAGGATGTTGTGAAACTTTTCACAGTAGCATGCAAAAAATACAACATTAAACCCTGCTTCTATTATTGCCTATGGGGGGACAGGGACTGGAATCCGGCAGGCTGGAATCCTCTGATAAGGGAGGAACTAAAAAACATGTCTCCCGGGGAGGTAATTAAAACCCAGATTAGTGAATTATCTGAAAATTACGGAGATATTTTCGAATTTTGGCTGGATATGTATTGCTGGTGCGATACCTCACTCTCAGTACAGGAGATCTATGACCTGATTAAAAGTAAGAATCAAAATACAATTGTGCACTTTAATCAGCATGTGCAGGACGGATCGGAAATAAAATATTTTCCGACTGATATCCTCAACGGAGAGGAAAGAATTCCTCCGGCAGAAGGACATAACTTCCTGAGAGATGTTAATGGCAAAACATACTACCTCCCTTTTGAATATGAGATCACCTCGCAGCGCTGTGACAGCATTTCTCTTGGCAATGGCCTTATGAAAGGCTCAGTATGGTTTACATATTCAGGCAGTCAATTCTACCCGGTTGACAGCCTATTCAAATATATCAGTCAGAGCTTTGCAAGAGGAGGAAGCAATATTCTGCTTTCTACTGCTCCTGACAAAACAGGATCATTCAGGGCAGCAGACAGGGATAGCCTGATAAAGCTGGGGAATATGACAAATAAAATTTTTCTTTTCAGGGAATGATTATTTAGTCTTTTTGATTCGAGAAATTTTCATATCTGCCTTCTTCTGCCTCCTGATCAGGATAGATGAGAGTCCTGAATCATTTCCTTCTAATCAGGATCACAGCCAATTCCAAAGATATTTCAATTACTGTTATTATCGTATGTGGGTTCACATAAATTAAGTACATTTCAGAACATTTCCGGCGTTTTCAGCCAGGTACCCGGATCTGAATAAAAATTTTCACTTTCATTACAACAGAAACATGAAAATACTGCGGATTACTCTTATTGAAGTTTTTCTTCTGCTAGCTATAATGAGAACTTCTGCACAGGACTTGCCTTCGAAGCCTGACCAGTTGAAATTATTAAAGCAGTTTGAAGGCACCTGGAATTGTGAGATAGGTAAAGACACTTTAGCCCAATGGGAGATGATTCCATGGGGAACTGGTTTCGAAGCCAGGCTTAAATATATTTACATGGGGAAGACCATAAAAGAAGGCAGGGGATTATACGGATATGACAGTGCACTGGACAAAATAGTGGAAGCAGGAATCACAAAAGGGAAGGATATTGGTGTTTATGTAATGTGGTTTATTTCGGACAGGAAATGGATACTTATCCCTTACAATGATCTTGATGCTCCCGAAAAAGCTTCCTTCAAAATGGAAGGAGAATTCAGGTCACCGGATAATCTTGTTGAAATAAACTTTACGGATAATAAGCCGGTTAAAACAAAAAGCTGGTCAAGAATAAAATAATTGACTTCCTGACCAGCTTGAGCGAAAAGAGAAAATAATTATTTTGAAGTAAGCTTCTGAATCTCCTCAAATGTAGCCTTGAAACAGTTTCCGGCGGATTTCTGCGGATCTTCTGAAACTCTCCCATAGTACCTGTCAAGGAAGGGGGAAGCGCCTGACCAGACAGTCTGGACTACACCTTTGAAATGTTGTGCCATTGCAGGACTTGATGTCTGTCTGAACCTGGCCATATCCTGCACCTGTGCCACCCCAACTGATGATGTCTGGTACGGACATTCAACAACATCAAGTCCTTTCATTGCAAAAAGGACAGCTGTTGATTCGGGACGGTTATAATGCCAGTCGCAGATCATAACATCCTTTGGCATCATATCAATTGCACGACAGGTATTATTCATGCTTGCTGACCACATTCCAATTCCTGTTGTTTTGCCGTCGATAAACCTGTCACCCCATATCCAGAGCCGTCTTCCCTTTGATGCAAGGTGATCCCTGATTGTTCTGACTTCACCTGCAAACAGCTCTGCCTTATCGTGCCCTGAGCACCTTGGACACTGGTCTTCACCCAGATAAAATACCTCATCCATGCCGGCATGAAAAGCATCGGTTTCAAATACATCGCATATTTCATCAACTATTTCAAATACTACTTTATGAACACCAGGATGAAGAGGACAGTAGCTTTTACAATACAAGCCGTCATCATTTGGCCAGACATATTTTTCAGGCATTTTCACCTTTGGGGTTTCATCAAATTCGGGGTAAACCTGGAGCAATTTCTCCAGCCTGCCTGCCCACGACTGATGTCCAAGCAGGTTAACCTGCGGAATAACCCGGATTTTATGTTTCTGGCATACCGAGACAATTTTCTTAACATCTTTTTTCGAGAGAGCACCTGAATCCCTCAATTCCGGATGACTTTCATACTGAAAGTTATAATCCACCCGAAGTATAAGTGTGTTAACAGATCTGGGAGCAAGCTCCTGATCGATAAATTTTACAAATTCATCGAGTACATATGGTTTGGGAGCCGCAATACAAAAGCCCCGCACTGGGAAGAGGCTGTCAGCTGATACAGTTTTGCCAGCGGATGACTGCGTATATGCAGCCACACAGAAACTAAAGAGAATAGATACAATAGTTATTTTCATAGTAAGAATTTAAGGATCCAATTTTTAAAAACTAAGAAATTCTGAATAACCATCTGCATTCCTGTCTGTTAAAAAAACTTAAAATTGTTAATAAATAAATAAATTATTGTATACTAAATATTTCTTTACTGTTATTTAATTAACAAATATTTTTATATTTGCCACGGGTTCGTCAAAGCCCAGATTAGTAGAGTGAAAGCCTTTTGGGGATGCATAAACCAGGGGCTTTCTTCGTTTACAGACCCCGCTCAGTTTTTCGGGAGGTAGTTGTTAATTCAGAACCACGATTCAGTGAGAACCTTCTTATCACTCTGATATTCAGTAAGCTGATATACAACAGAGAAGTCATTCTCAATATAATACTCCCATCTCCCTCCTACCATCCCGGGACTGAAGAATTTCTTTGTAATATACAATCTGTCTCCTTGTGAGAATTTGCACGTCTTACCCAGAGCACATATCTTACCATACCTGCTCTCCATTGTGGTTTTAATCCATATAACTTCAACTTTAGGAAGCTCATCCGTAACCGTTGCCCTGTAATCAATATATAATCCAGCAAATTTCCTGGTGGTCACCAGTTCAGAATCATCACCTGATCCTGAAGATTCAGAACGGTTAAAAATTCCACAGCCGGAAACTAAAAACAACATTATCTGGAAAAACAGAATTTTCGAAATCGTGCTTTTGAGAATTCCAGTTCCACAACTATTGCTATAAATCATAACCTCTAAATATTTAATCGTAGCATTAAAATAACCAATCAAATATTCCCTATCTGTAATCCTTAAACTTTAAACTTTTTACTTTTTACTTTTTACTTTTTACTTTTTACTTTTTACTTTCAACTTCTTACCTCGGTTTTGCATTTTTCCTGATATACTCCTCTATAGGAGAATCAGGATCAGCAACATGATTATCGAAAGGTATATCTGTCTTATAATGATATCCTTCAGCCCATTCCAGACCATATTTCTCACCAAGTTTTTTATTCTCAGTGAACACAAAGGTTTTTGCATAATTGAAATTGGCTGAATGGTCATCACCTTCAAGAATATCAAGCTTTTTTCCCTCTTTTGCCAGACTTTCCCTTAGTTTTACTCCATTATTACCTGCAGGCCCTTTTGCAATATTAAGCAGGTTTACCTCTATCTTTTTATCGATATATTTACTGATATCAACAATAAGGTTATCGGTCTGCCCTGCCCTTGAGTAGTAGTACCTTTCCTTTGGTGTATATGGCCCTATTCCGAATGCAAAATGTTCAGGGTAATCATTGGACCCTGCTATCCATCGTGCGGCTTCAACGGCGAGCCCGGTAACATAATGATCGGGATTCTCTTCATAGTGTCCCCATGGGTCCATGCATACAATAGTATCCACCTTCAATGCCCTTATCAGGAAGATGAAGCGTTGTTTAAGATCCTGAATGCCAATGCTGTCGAGCTGATGATGGGGCATAAGAAGCTCAAAGGATCCCTTCATACCATAGAAGTCTGCAATCTTCTGATTATCAATTCTGTTTTGTTCATATTTCCCCTCTCCCCTGGCATCGTCAGTAACAGAACAAAGGTAACCTGTGTAACCCTCATCCATAAGTTTGGCAACAAGGCCGCCGGCTGAAAGAGGTATGTCGTCGGAATGCGGCTGTATTGCAAGAAGCACTTTTCCTTTATGAGGCTTTCCTT
The DNA here is from genome assembly GCA_937864815.1 of uncultured Bacteroidota bacterium. Taxonomy (GTDB): domain Bacteria; phylum Bacteroidota; class Bacteroidia; order Bacteroidales; family VadinHA17; genus LD21. Next base: position 8,787 of record CALMJY010000270.1, on the reverse strand, counting down.
CAACAGCTCTTTCAATCCTAACCTCTTCGTAGTTTACATTGTATCCCCACGGGACTTTCTTATCCTGAACTTTCTGTAAATTATCACCTGATCCTGAAGCCATCAGAGGAGTTCCGATCAGTGCCCCTGAGGCCAGACCTTTTTGAAGAAATTCTTTTCTTTTCATAATAAGAAGAATGGGTTGATTGTTAAAAATTCTACTATCTATAATGATGAAAAATAATCTTTTATACTTAACCCGTCATACCGAAGCACTTTTTTATAAGTTTTTTTACCACAAAGGACACAAAGTTCTCACAAAGGGTACACAGAGATAAAGCCTTTATTATTTTTTCTTTGTGATCTTTGTGCATATTCTTTGTGATCTCTGTGGTTAATGCATTTTATTGATTATATGTTATTTAGGAACAATTCCTGTTGGCTGTCCTATAGTAAACCGGCCACTCCATAAGTGATCTTCTGAACGTTTCTCATTCCATTCGGGAGTAGGTGCAAAAAAAGTTTTGTCAGTGGGGAAGAGGTGCTTCTTAAGTTCCTCTTCATTGAGTTCAATTCCAAGTCCGGGAGCAGTATGTGGTACGTTGGCATAACCCGATTCAGTTATTTTACGGTCATCAGTGGTCCTGACAAGGTTGTGCCACCATGGATTATCAACAGCCTGTGTTGTCATCTCCAGCGCAAGGAAATTTTGTGTTGCAGCCGCACAATGGACGCTTGCCATAAATCCCACGGGAGTACTGGAACAATGCATTGCCATTGCCACCCCTTTTTCCTCAGCATAATCCCCGATTCTTTTTGTTTCCAGAATGCCACCTGAGGTATGAAGATCGGGATGGACTATATCAACAACGTGGTTATCACATAGTTTAATAAACTCTTCTTTGAGATAGATATCCTCTCCTGTAAGTACCGGAGTTTCGAGAGTTTCGGTAAGAAGTTTCATCTGGTCCATCATCTCCCACGACAGCATATCCTCAAGCCACGCAAGCCGGTATGGAAATAATTTACGACCAATGCTTATACAGTTATTTATGTCATAATTACCAAAACCATCAGCAGAAAGCGGAACTTCATACCCGACAACACTTCTTATGAATTCCACATATCTGCCCAGTTCATCAAGACCTTTATCAGTAACCTGCAATTGTGTAAATGGTTGTTTGGTTTTGCTGTAAGATGTAAACGCGGTAAACTTGGGTTCATTCCAGTACTTTGAATTTACGGTGGTCCCCGGAATATGGCTGATTGTATCAAGACTGGGGTAAAATTTAAGCCATGTATACCCTTCAATATTAAGACGTTTGTTAACATCCTCCCTGAATTTTGCCTCATCCATTTTTGCCCAGTTGTGAACCGGGATGTATGAATACAGCCTTACTTTGTCTCTGTATCTGCCTCCAAGCAGCATCCAGCATGGCACCCCAAATGCCTTTCCTGCAAGATCCCAGAGTGCCATTTCCACAGCACTTACACCTCCACCCTGCCTGCCATGAAAACCAAACTGTTTAATTGTCTTGAACAGCATCTCAACATTGCATGGATTTTCACCAAGGATCCGGCTCTTGAGAAAGAGTGCATACCGTACATCAGCAGCATCTCTCACTTCACCGAGACCACTTATTCCCTGATTTGTGTCTATCCTTATTATCGTATTCTGCGATCCGCCCTCAGCCAGCTGCAATACACAATAACGCATATCTGTAATCCTCAGGTCAGTAGGATTTGACAATTTGTTTACCCCCGAAGTTGTTTCACTTATAATATCCTCAACAGGTAAATTTATCATTCCGGCCACCGATACCCCTCCCAGCAGGGATGTCCCGGTCTTAAGGAAGCTACGGCGGCCGGCAGGATCATGATTATCATAAAATGCTTTTTTCATAGGACAGATGAATTAAAGGTTTTCTCAACTCAAGATAAGCATTAAATCTGAAGGGAGATTAACTCTTCTCAAATTTGAATACATGAATAGAATCAATATCAGCAGGGTTAAAATCAAGGATCTTAACGGTACAGGCAGCTACTGAGCGGGGGGAAAACGGATTGATAATAAAATGGTTTTTGTCCATCGCTCTTATGGCACAGAAATCAAGTTTGTAGCTGCATGCTCTTGCAAAAAGGTGCAATTTGTATGAGATAACAATGAACATTGCATTCAGCTCGAAAAGTATTCCAGATTTCCCTGCTGAAGGCAATTCAAGAGACATCAATGCTCTGAAAGCCCTGATTCTCTGATCATTCATTTTCATGAATATTTCAGTGAAACTTTCACAGAAATGGACAAATGTTCTTATTCCGCCAACAGTATCCTTATAAATATCCTGGCAGTCATTCATCATCTGGATAAATCCTCCGGTTTCGAATACTGCAGTGTTAAATGATTCATCTTTCCTTCCGAGGAATGCCGAACAGATCAACGCTGACACACCTCCCTTTCCCAATGTTATTCTCAGGACTTCCTCTTCAGTAGTTTTATCTTCAAACTGCTCTCCGCTCTCTATCTGCAATTTGATAATAATCAGATGTTTATTAATTCCGGCCCAGTGTTCACTGTCAATAGTAATTAATAGTCTTTCCAGATAACTGAAATATATTTTTTCAATGGCTTTGTCGGAATCAGAAATTACCGAACCATCCGGAGAGAAAGTCCTGTCCAGAATATTCAATAACCGTGATCGTTGAAATCTGAAATCATCAACGAAAACATCAAAGAGCGCCATTATTGCACCAAGGTAAACAAGACCTTCTTTATCTCTCTCAGATATCTGTTTATCAGATAACCGGGCAAGCATCTCCCCCATAATGAGGGCTTCAACCATGTACCACTGAATTTTTCTGAAGACCCGTTCAGGTATTGTACCATCATTAAGCTGATGTGACAGAATTATGGTAAAACCTGCTACCTTTCTGACATACCTGTGGTAAGTGCCGGAAGTATTATTTGCATTATACATCCGCCAGGATAGTTTCAGGAAAAGCTTGAAGTTTTTTGATTTGTAATGCATCATTTTAACACAAAGTAAGGGATCTATAAAAAGCTCATTTTTTTCAAATCCACCCCTAAATCCCCCAGGGGGGACTTATTGAAAATCAATGGCTTGAAAAGCCCCCCTTGGGGGGTTTGGGGGTAAAAACGGGTCTTGTGAAACACCCCCTACATAGATGCAACAGCCTGCATCATTGCTTTACAGTAAGCTACATTATAAGTCCATCCGGTATATCCGGCATCACCGGGATTTTTTCCTACAGCTCCCGGACGTTCTTTGTCATAATCTAGAGCTCTCGGATGTTCCGGAAATATTCCGAACCTGTATTTAAGTCCGAATATATCTCGCATTACTGCAAACATATTTACTTCTCCTTCATCAAAGAATACCTCTTCATATTTGAGCGATGGGATATCAGTAATAACATTTCTGTAATGAATGTGATTTATACGGTCACGCAAACCGAGATAATGGAGCACTTCGAGGGGATCTTCACCTATCTCACGTGAGACTCCGCAATCGTATGTCATTCCGTTTGAGGGACTATCTACAATATCTATTATCCTTTTCCAGTCGTTAAAAGTGGCTACAATCTGGGCATGACTGTGTGATTCAGGAACAGGAGGATCATTGGGATGCAGAGCCATTCTGACTCCTGCCTTTTCTGCAACCGGAATCACAGCTTTCAGGAAATAAGTAAGGTTTGCCCACATGGCCTCTGAAGTCATTGGTTCGCCTTCTCCCGGAGCAGGTGGCAGATTCCGTGCCCGTTCATAATCCATACTCAGAGTACCGGCACCACCTCTGGCTGTGGTATCATAATATCCATCAGTAAAGCGATGTGCGTAAAAATTATATTCCACAACCGGTAGACCAACTTTGCCTGCTGCCACGAGTGAGTCCTGTATCATTCTAATCTCTTCATCGCGTCCATCGCGTCCATAGATAGTTTTATCGAATCCTCCTATCATCATGTTAATAACAGTAAGTTCTTCAGATTTATAAAAATCCATTATCTGGAGCAGGCTTTTTTCAGTCCAGGGAAGCTGAGGTCCTCCTGTGAGAATATAATCAACACCTATCTGTTTCAATTTTCTCATGTAACTTTTATCTGCATGTGACCAAAGACACATTTTAGGCTTATCGGGTCCGAATTTAACAGGCCAGACAATATCTTTTTTTTCTGATCCTGTCGTTTCAGGTACTTTCTCTTTTTTATCTGCCCCTGAGCAACTGTAAAAACCGGGAAGGGATGCAGCTGCTGCCAAAGATGCGCTGTGTTTGATAAAACTACGCCGTGTATCTTTCATAATTGTCTGTTATTTAATAATTTCTATAGTGAAGCCACAGCCTGCATCATTGCTTTTGTATAGGCAACATTGTATGTCTGAGCAGCATAACCACCACCGCCGGGATATTGATTTTTAATACCTTCCGGATGTTCCTTGTCATAATCCAGAGCCCGTGGATGTTCAGGGTTTAATCCGAATTTATATCCAAGCCTGAATACCTCCTTCATCACCTCGAACATGTTTACAATTCCCTCATCAAAGAATACCTCCTCATATTTTGTATAAGGTTGATCTACAGTTACATTCCGGTAATGCATATGGTTGATCCGGTCACGGGAGCCTAGATATCTCAGTACTTCAACCGGATCTTCACCTGTTTCTCGTGTAACCCCACAGTCATAGGTCATGCCATTGGAAGGACTGTTTACAATTTCTATCAGTCTTTTCCAGTCATTGAATGTAGCCATGATCTGGGCATGTCCATGAGATAACGGAATCGGTGGATCATTTGGATGAAGTGCAAGCCTCACTCCTGCTTTCTCTGCAACAGGCACCACACCTTTCAGGAACCAGGTAAGATTTTCCCAGAGAGCATCTGCGGTCATAAGTGGCGCAGGATCAGAAGGGACATTCTTTGCACGTTCATAATCAAAAGCTGTAATGCCTGATCCTCCACGAGCCAGTATCTCATAATAACCTGCCATTAAACGATGTGCATAAAAATTATATTCCACCACAGGTAGTCCAGCCTTTCCGGCAGCAACTATTGAGTCCTGTATATTCCTCAGTTCCTGATCCCTGCCTTCACGGCCATAAATAATATTCTGATTGCCTCCTATCATCATGTTGATAACTGTCAGCCCTTCGGCTTTGAACGGATCCATTGTTTCCCTGAGGCTCTGCTCTGTCCATGGAACCTTAGGACCACCCATAAGAACGTAGTCTACTCCAACCTGTTTATATTGTCTCATTGACTTTGTATCGCCTGCTCCGATTCCGACACAGATTTTTGGTCCGTCGGGACCGAAAGTAACCGGCCATTTAACTTCAGACACAGGCAAAGATGTATGATCTGATTTTTCTTCAGACTTGCATCCTGAACTCCTGCATGAGGATAATGCAGGAACAGTTACAGCTGCAGCCATGGCTGCACTTTTTCTGATAAAATTACGTCGGGTGTCGTTCATATTGATAGAGATTAAATGTGAATAAACCGGTAGATAGTGATATTACCCCGTTTAAAATTAAAAAAACCACCCGACTGATGCAAATAATATGATATTATTCAGACTGGCTCATCCAGCGATGGAACTTCCATTTACCATCAGTGTCTTTTTTAAACACTGTCAGACATCTTTGTTTAAAAATAACCTGGTCGCCGCATGAAGGGATTTTGCTCATTTCAAGTATTCCAAACTCATATGCCATTGTATTATGAACAAAAAGCTCTGTTCTTTCATAATTAAATATGGAAGGATTCTCTTTCTCGGTAAAGTCTTTAAGAAATCCAATGGTTTCCTCTCTTCCGGTCTGAGTTGAACCGTAGAAAGGCATATTAACATAATCATCTGTAAAGAATGTGATAAGCTGATCAAAGTCTCCCTTATTTGAGACTTTTATGTATTCATCCCACAGCAACCGAAGTTCCTCAGCGGCTTTCGGATCAAATCCTGCTGAATCTTTTTTATCTGAACCGTTACTGCACGATTGCAGATATAACAGCATTATCAAAGTGAACAGAATTATGGCGTTTTTCATAGCATCTTGTTTTAAGTCTATTCAAATACCCTGAATACTGAATTACTGAAGTCACTATGCAAGTTACACCAGAAAAATGTGAAAGTCAACTTAAACCCTATACGGGAATATGTTAAAACTGCCGTTATATAACAGGTTGAAGAGATGACGGGCTGTCATCAATTAATTAAAAAAATTCAACCGGGATATGGAAAAACCTGTTATTGAAAAGCTATTCTACTTTCCTGACTTCCACTTACCATAGACATTCTTTAAGACTTCTGTCTTTTCAGGACTTTCTGTGACAGCATTGGAAGTGAACATCATCATGCCGCTCGATCCGGCGGCAGCACCGAACCATAAAAGCTTTTCAAACTCCCCGGCAGATATTTTGACAGGATCATCATATGCCTGAATAATAGTCCATATTTTAGGGAAGGATTCTGGCTTTGCATCAATCCTCCTTGTGAACCATTCTATATTCTCCCTTACCCATTCGGGCTTCCTGCCCATTCGCCCGTGATAAACCATCGGGGAGAAGACATCTGTTATGTTTCTCAGTTTATCATAGTCAAGACCAAGTATCCTGTACCTTGCTCCGTTAAACTCATCATCATTCCACGGGCAATGATATATTCCGAGGATTCCGTCCTGTTTTTCTGTCTTAACTATTGTCCGGGCATCTTTTACCCATCCCTGAATGACTGAACATCTCCATTCCCTCCACTGTTTTTCCTTTTTGCCCAGAATCCAGTCAGCCTGTTCTTTTGTATCCAGGCCGGGAACATCTATGCTCATTTCCGATTCAAAGGTTCTGATGCAGTTTTCGCAAAAACAGGTTTCAGGAAGTATCGGTTCGGGTTCTTCAAATTGTGCATGCCAGTGAAGATAATCGAGAAAAACTCCATTAATCGGGTATTTCATTATCAACTGACTAAGTTCATTCATCCTGAACTGTCTGAAACCAGGTTCGGTAGGACACACTCCCATGAACCACGATGCCTGGTCTGCCTTCTTGCCATTACGATCGACAGGCCATGCTTCAGGGTGATTTTCCACATACCCTTTCCCGTTTAGTGCAGGAAACTCTGCAAAAACCTTTACCCCTTCCTTTTTTGCCTGTTCCATAAGGCTGGCATCAATTATATGCCAGTTAAGGAATATTGCATTTACATTCAGCTGGTTCATGCTTATGTTCTTGTTCCAGAACGGATTAGGACTTCCATATATCCCCCGTATCTCTATTTTTCCGGGTTTTACCTGGTTAGCTTCTATATGATCAGAGAATCGGAACGATGAGATAATCTCTGCCAGGATAATACAACTTATTAAAAATAATGACATTAGATATTTGTTTTACTCTGGTTTCATTTTACGAATATATCCATATAAACCGACAAACTTACGCAACAGGTTAAAATATAATGCTGTATAAAGAAGCAGAGTGACCAGCCAGATAACAAAGAGATTAAAAATATATGTATCAATTTCCCATGATCCCAGCATTTTTGATGGGGCAAAAAAATGGGAACGGCCATACCTTGATGTGGATTTCCTGTAACCCGGATCCAATTTCTGTACAATTTTCTTTGCAGTAACAAATGTTTTATACTTATTATCATAGTCCGTTGCAAGTTCGATCAACCTGTTATTTTCACAGGCATCTTTCATCCGGGCTACCTTATCTGTCCCGTATACAGCATTCAAGGATATTGAGACAGAATCTTTAAGCAACCTGCCTACAGTGTATTCACTATTGAAATAGCCTTTCAGGGAATCGAGAAAAATTTTTGCTTCCTCTCCTGTTTCCTTATTAAAATCCCTGTAATTCAGCAAATCGATCCATCTGCCGGGAACAAAACCGGACAATTCAGATAATTCTTTCAGATGATAATTAATCCTCCCCAGTTTTTCGGTAAAACTATCAGAATCCATGTTGATATTGTTCATGCTATCTTTCTCAACACTATTCCTGCACATCCACAAATCATTTCCCAGTACATCAATAAGCATTGAATGGGAGATGTTCTGACTCATATATGCATTGCTTGCAAAGAAATGTTTCGAGTATTTGTTATCCTTAAATTGCCTCACTGCAAGTGCTTCGAAGGCCCATCTTGCAGTCATTAAATCACCTATTACAGGGACAAATTCATGTGTGGCATTTTTCCCTTTATGAAGCTTATCGAATTTAACAAGAACACCGCTGAATAAAAGCTGCGGAATAATGATGAATGGTATGATAATGTAAATAGTTATAATTGAGTTGAAAGCAGAAGAAATATTAAGTCCCAGGACATTTGCAAAGCATGAGGTTGTAAAAAGCACCAGCCAGTAACTTAAAGTCATATCCCTTATTTCAAGCACCTGGTTACCGATTATTACAAATGAGATTGTCTGGAAAGCTGATATCAGGAACATCATCATAATCTTTGAGTTCAGGTAACTGAACCAGCTAAGGTTCAAAAATGATTCCCTTTTCAGTATTTTTCTGTCCTTGACAATTTCCTCTGAGCTTACCATTAGTCCGAAAAACAGAGAGGTAATGACACACATGAAGATATATGCCGGAATGTTCTGGTTAGTGCTGAATTTATATACATCACCATCAACATGCTTGGTGAACCATGCTAGGAGAAGTGCAAGCAAGGGCGAACCAAGAAGTGTGATTATCAGATACTGTTTATTAGATAACTTGGCGAGCATATCCCTTATAAAAAATATCAGAGACTGATTAAGCAGTCCGGGAATGCTGTATTTATTATAAGGCA
>CALMJY010000269.1 GCA_937864815.1 uncultured Bacteroidota bacterium | reverse complement strand
AAATAACCTGCATCCATAACACCATTATTCTTAATTGAAAAGATCTCAATAGTATATGTACCATCAGACCTTAACCATTTGCCTTTAAGCAATTTTTGCAGCGAATCGGCTGAAAAAACCGGATCCTTCTTATATGCCTTATTTTCAATCTCTTCATTTGTGGGCTGTACAGTTATAGCCTTCTTCTCTTTTGACTCTTTAGATTCGCCCGGATTATTATTGCATCCGGCAAGAAACGGTACTGTCATCATTATATTAAAAACCACGATGGTAATTAGGCTGTAGCATTGTTTTATTAGTCTCATCTGAAAATCAGTTTGACATAAAATTACTATAATTACGGGAACTTCGTGTTGAAAAAGATTAGATATTACGCTATCTTTGAGAAAATGGAACTTATTGTAATCAGCTTACTTATAATCCTCAACGGATTCTTTGCCCTTTCGGAGATCGCACTTATTTCCAGCAGGAAATCAAGGCTTGAACAGATGAAGAAAGATGGTCTTAAAGGAGCAAAAACTGCTTTGCTATTACTCAAGGATTCAGAGAGCTTTCTTTCGGCAATCCAGGTAGGAATAACCCTGATCGGAATTATCACAGGTGTATACGGTGGGCTAAGCATTGCAGATGATATTACCCCATTCTTTGAAAAATTTGAACCTTTAAAAAACTCAGCCCATGAAATCGCTCTGACCATTACCGTCCTGATAATTACCTATTTTTCGATACTGCTGGGAGAACTTGTTCCAAAAACCATTGCATTAAGCAATCCTGAAAAAATTTCAGCCAGGGTAGCTCCCGTCATTTACTATTTCAGTATGATCTTCTTCCCTGTTGTCAGGTTTCTTTCTTTTTCCACTTCCCTGTTAAATGATATTATCGGTATTAAAAAACCAAAGGAACATACAACGGAAGCCGAATTAAGGCAAATGCTGAAAATAGCTTCACATGAAGGTGTTATTGAAAAAGAGCAAACCCTGATCCATGAAAAAGTCTTTTACTTCTCCGATAAAAAAGCCAGGCATATAATGACCCACAGAATGGAGGTGGAATGGGTAGATATTAATAAACCTCCGGATGCTATCAGGGAACAGGTATTAAAATCGGAGCACAGCAGGCTTGTCTGTTCAATGGATAATATCGATAATTTCATAGGTGTTCTCAGTATCAAGGATTTTTTAACCGCAGACAGGTCTTCTGAGCAATTTGCAATAACAAGTTTACTCACCCAGCCACTTATAGTTCCTGAAAGTGCGGAAGCATATAAGGTACTTAACCTGTTCAGGGAAAAACAGGTACATTTCTGTATTGTCGTAAATGAATACGGAAGCATCGAAGGAATTCTTACTCTCCACGATATCCTGGAGAATCTTATCGGAGATATCCCGGAGGAGGGAGAAAAGTATGAACCCGATATTTTTGTCAGAGAAGATAAATCTTACCTCGTAAGCGGTGATGCACCTGTTGAGGTTCTCGACGGCATTTTTGAAAACTATATGACTGATCTTGATAATGTTGAATATGCAACAGTTGCCGGTTTCGTATTAAGCCATATTGATAAGCTCCCGCAGATCGGAGATAAATTCACCTTCAATGATTTTACGATAGAAATAGTGGATATCGACGGCAAAAGAGTCGACAAAATACTTATCTCCAAAAATATTAAGTAGTTTCCCATACCAACAAAAAATATTAATATGTACAGGGCATTTCTTTGTCTTTCCTTTATAATACTTATTTCAGGACCAGGTCATTCACAAACACAGTTTGTAAAAATCAACAAAAATTCTGAAGGCAGATTATATGAAGGAATAGGTGCTCTCAGTGCCGGGGCTTCATCAAAATTACTTCTTGATTATCCGGTTGAGATCAGAGATCAGATCCTTGACTTTCTTTTCAAACCAAAATTCGGAGCCAGCCTTCAACATCTTAAAGTAGAAATCGGTGGAAATGTAAATTCAACTGACGGCACTGAACCAAGCCACGCGCATACACGAGAAGAGCATATTAATCCAAAAACCGGCTATTTCAATCGTGGTTACGAATGGATGCTAATGAAGGAGGCAAAAAAACGGAATCCTTCAATATTCCTTGATTGCCTCGAATGGGGATGTCCCGGTTGGATTGGTAACGGAATGTTTTACTCGCAGGATAACGCTGAATATATTTCTGCATTTATCGAAGGTGCTCAAAAGTATCATAACCTGAAAATTGATTACACAGGAATCTGGAATGAGAGAGACTTTGATGCCGAATGGATCAAACTTCTGAGAAAAACACTTGATAACAGAGGACTTAATCATGTCAGAATAATAGCTCCGGATACTTTTGACTGGAGCCTGGCTGAACTTATGATGACTGACAAAACTCTGAACGATGCAATATATGCGGTGGGTATTCATTACAATGAGAGGTGGAAAGAGATGCCTTACTCATCAACCCAAACTGCAAGAAATCTGAATAAATCTCTCAGGAACAGCGAAGGTGGTCCATGGCGGGGAGACTGGGAGGGCTTTGAATACCTGGTTAAACTATACAACAGGAACTATATTGAGGGTAAATCAACCAATGTAATCACCTGGAGCCTGGTAACCTCATATTACGATAATCTCTCTTTACCGAATTCCGGACTTATGTATGCCAAGACACCCTGGAGCGGATACTTCGAAGTACAGCCTGGGATATGGGCCGCTGCGCATACTACCCAGTTTGCCGAACCAGGCTGGAAATATGCCGATTCGGGATGCGGATACCTGGAAAAAGGAAGTTATGTAACTTTGGTCTCTCCCGACAGAAAAGATTTCAGCATAATTATTGAAACAATCGACACAACAGGATCCCAGAAAGTGAATTTTAAACTTGATGCTGGTTTCAGGAATAAGACGGTTCATGTATGGAAAAGCACAAAAGGGAAAACCGAATTCGAAAAACAAGCTGATATCAGAATAGAAAACAACAATTTCACAATTACCCTTGATGGCAAATCTGCATATTCTATAACCACAACCACAGGCCAGACAAAAGGGTATTATAAGGCTCCCGAAAACGAGCCATTTCCCTTTCCATACAAAACCGGTTTTGAAACTGACAGCACAGGACAAATTGCAAGATATTTTATGGATCAGGCAGGTGTATTTGAAGTACATAAGCGGTCTGATGGCAATGGCAACTGCCTCAGGCAGGTTATTGATCACCAGGGAATTGAATGGGAAGTAAGTCATAATCCTGCTGTAGAAACAATACTTGGAGACACAGCCTGGACGGATTATGAAGTAAACTGTGATGTCCAGATTACTGAAAACACGGGAAGTGCCAAGATCCTCGGCAGGATAATGGATACAAAGAGAGGAACAGACTATCCTGACGGATATACCTTTATCATAACAACCGCAAATAAATGGACCCTCATGGAGGGAAACAGGGTACTAGGAACCGGAAATGCTGATTTTCCTCCGTTTAAGTGGCATCGGCTTTCCCTGAAGTTTAAAGGAAGTGAAATTTCAGCCTGGGTGAACGGTAAGGAGGCTGTTTCAGTAACATCTGCGAAATTTACTCACGGGCTTGCCGGAATCGGATCGGCATTGAACTTTGCTGAATTTGATAATTTTGAAGTAAAATGAAATAACCTGATAGTAAAATTATATCATGGAAAAACTCATACCAGTAAATACTGTCACCGATATACCTGCTGTTTACAGGGATAACCCTATAGGTCTTCTGCTTGAATATCATAACCTCAGCCGAAAATTTGAGAGTTATGACAGGGCCCGGTTGCTTGTTGGAATGTGCATGGATAACAGGAAACACCTCCATATACCTGATAATTTTGCCTTTATTATAAGGTCAGGTGGTGCAAACCTGAGATACAGTGAATTCAAGGTGTCATATGCCATCGGTGTAGGAAGTGTAAAACACATTGTGCTTATAGCTCACAACAATTGCGGAATGGTGAACCTGATGGCAAGAGAATCTGAATTTGTAAAAGGGCTGATGGAAAATGCAGGATGGGAAAAAGACAGGGCTGAGGAACACTTTATGCATTTTGCACCGATGTTTGAAGTCGGTAATGAAAAAGATTTCACACTCAGTGA
>CALMJY010000268.1 GCA_937864815.1 uncultured Bacteroidota bacterium | reverse complement strand
CCAACGACGTAAAAATGATTCGATGGCCAATATATCACCAAAACGGGGATCGTTGGCATCCGTTATCCGGTCGTATAAATCGGCGGTAACACGGTATGCAAATAAAAATAATATTGATTTCGGTTGGCAGACAAGGTATCATGATCATATCATCAGAAATAATTCAGAATTCATTCGCATAAACAATTACATTATTAATAATCCTGAAAATTGGCGCGATGATGATTTGTTTTGAAACGTTGCATTAATAAAACGTTCCATTAATAAAAACATTGCATTAATAAAATAGAGGCGTTGCATGCAACGCCTCTACCGAATAATATTATTTTTGTACCCCATGTGCCCCATCCCAAAATCAACCCTCCTCTTTACCGATGCGCTTAAACTGAGACGCCCGGATGCATTCAATGTGATGGTCAAACCCACCGGGTCATTATGTAACCTGAATTGCACTTACTGTTATTATCTTGAGAAAAAAAATCTCTACCCCGGTAAAAATGATTTTAAACTGTCAGAGGAGCTTCTGGAAATATTCATAAAACAATACATCGAAGCACAACAGGTTCCTGTAGTTACATTTGTATGGCAGGGTGGTGAACCTACACTTCTGGGTTTAGAATATTTTAAGAAAATAGTCGAAATTCAGAAGAGATATTCTGTGGGCAAAAATATTGAAAATGCCTTCCAGACAAACGGAACAAGACTAGATAACGACTGGTGCAAGTTCTTTACAGACAATAATATACTCGTGGGTATCTCAATTGATGGTGAAGAACATAACCACGACCATTTCAGGAAGACAAACTCAGGAGGACCAACGTTCAAAAGAGTAATGAAGGGTATTGAACTGCTTCATAAAAACAAGGTTGATTTCAATACCCTTAGTGTTGTAAACAGTTACAATATTAATTATGCTTCTGAAACATACAGGTTTCTAAAGAAGATAGGCAGCGGTTTTATTCAGTTTCTTCCTGCAGTAGAGAGAATCGCTGATATCCGGGATGAGAAAAACCTGAACCTGGTCTCCCCTGCTTTCACCAGTGATGCCTCGGTTACCGATTGGTCGGTTGGGGCAAAGGATTTCGGACAATTCCTGATTACTATATTCAATGAATGGGTGCGGAATGATGTGGCAAGGTACTATGTTCAGATATTCGACGCTGCTCTTGCAAATTATGTCGGAGAAATGCCGGGGATATGTGTATTTGCAGAAACATGCGGAGATGCTCTTGTGATGGAGCACAATGGTGATGTATTCTCATGTGATCATTTCGTATATCCTGAGTATTTCCTTGGTAATATTAAAGATACGCCACTCACCGACCTTGCCAAATCACAGAAACAATTTGACTTTGGCATTGATAAACGTAACACATTGCCCCGGTACTGCCTTACATGCGATGTAAGATGGGCCTGTCACGGTGAATGTCCCAAACACCGTATCATCAGCACCCCTGACGGCAAACCGGGCTTAAACTACCTCTGCGAGGGTTACAAGATGTTTTTTAAGCATTCTGAACCCTACATGGAGTTTATGGCAAAGGAACTTAAGGCAAAGAGAGCTCCTGCAAATGTGATGCAGTGGATAAAAAACCGGGAGAACCAGGTTATCAAACCCGCTACTCCCGGCCGTAATGATCCCTGTCCGTGCGGATCAGGAAAGAAGTTTAAGAATTGCTGTTCGGGACTTCCGATATTTAAACAATAAGACTCAAGACACAAGGCACAAGGCTCAAGGCTCAAGGCTCAAACTTCCTATGCCAGGGCTTTGGAGGTTCTTCCCTTAAGCCTTACGCCCTCCGCCTTCAGCCTTTTTTCATTTTTTCTCCAGGGTACCTTCAATAAGCTTGATATCGTCCTCCCTGCTGAAGATATTCTTAAAAGATACCCCCACCTTATCATTGAGAAATACGCAGGTTATCGTCTCAGTATGAGGGCTTTCAATATACCTCAATGTAAATTCGACAGAGTTGTCGTCAAGCCAGGTGTAACTGCCTGCAACTTTGAAAGGACGCAGGATATCTATGTTCTTGTTGGGAACAAGATTAGGCCCGGGGAGTTCCGTTTCTCCAAAGAACCATTCGCCTGCCCTGAAGTTCAACTGATGATCATTGGAGGCTTTTCTCAGATGCAAGGTGGTAACGGTATCACTTATCTCAACCTTCAGACTTTGGATCTGGTTCTCATATGATTCGAAAAGGAATGTTTTTCCTGAGATCTCTTTCGCGAGCGGTGATGAACTATTTTTATAATAAACAGGAAGCTGAAGTGATGCCAGCCTTTTATATAGCTTTGTCAAAGCTTCTTTATCTGGTTGAAGTTTTTTTTCAGCAAATCCGGGAAGCAGATATTTCCACACAAGCTCTAGTTCCTTCTGCATATTGTCAGCCTGTGATGTTATTGCAAGTACCGCATCCAGATGAGGCATAACTATCATATACTGGCCATATGCTCCGTCGCCACGGTAGGCATTATTACGGCAGCGCCAGAACTGATAGCCGTATCCCTGCATCCAGTCACTTGAGTCTTTCTTTGACTGAGGAGCATCAGGAGCCTGGTATATGCTGGCTGATGTCGCCTCGTCAATCCATTCAGCAGGAAGTATTTGTTTTCCATGCCATTTTCCTTTCTGAAGGTAGAACTGACCTGCTTTTGCAATATCCTCTGTTTTAAGTCTTAATCCCCATCCTCCGGTATTTATGCCCTGGGAATTAAGCTCCCAGTCAATTCCGCTTATGCCCAGGGGTTCAAAGAGTCTTGGAGTAAGATAGTCAATAATCTTCTCGCCGGTGACCTTCTGAACGATGGATGAAAGCATGTAAGTAGCAAGGGAGTTGTAGAGAAATTTTGTTCCTGGTTCATTCAGCACAGGTGTCCTGAAGAATGTCTCCTCCCAGTTTCCGTTTCCTCCCCGCACCCTGAAGGTAGGATCGGGATCCATCCCAACGGACATTGTAAGTAGGTCTTTAACAGTCATTTGTGCGAGGTAGGTGGATATGGTATCAGGAACTTTATCAGGGAAAAACGAAATTACCTTGTCATTTACTGTCAGGAGTTTCTCTGTCACTGCAAAGCCTACAGCAGTTGATGTAAAACTTTTACTCAATGAATACATAGTGTGTTTTAATTCAGGAGAATAGGGTTTCCACCAGCCTTCTGCAATTACTTTTCCATGACGAAGGAGCATGAAGCTGTGGATCTCATTTGCCTCTTTATCGGCTGCTTCAACAAATTGAAGGATTACAGGAGATGATACGCCTTCAGCTTCAGGGGTGCTTCGGGGAAGTGAGTTGTCGGTTTTAGGTTTTGTACAGGTTGTCAGAAGAAATACGACAAGGAGGAGCAGCAGATGATTTTTAAAATTTTTCATTGTTATGTATTAAATATTTCCTTTTTAAACACGGATTTTATTTTTTTTGCCACCAAGTCTACCGCCCATATGGAATAATGGGAACATCAAAAATAT
>CALMJY010000267.1 GCA_937864815.1 uncultured Bacteroidota bacterium | reverse complement strand
CATCAGATAATCAACAGTCCCGGCCACCCCTCCTTCAAAAGGAGGGGAAACTTTTTTCGCATACCCTCTACTAATTACAGTCTTAGCTTGACGGCTATGCCCTGGGGGCTTGGGGGTTTTTATCTCCTCTTTACCTGTCGTGTAATATCACCTTTCGAATTCCTGAAAATAACCTCCAGTGGCATGTTACCGGGCAGGCTGTGTGTTGCACAGGAAAAACAAGGATCGTAAGCCCTGAAAGCCATCTCAACCATGTTTAATATCCCGTCATCAACCGTTACACCTTTTTTGATCAGCCCCTGTGCTGCCTTCTTCAGCGACATGGAAATTGCAGCATTATTGTTTGTAGTACCGACAATAATATTTGCTTTTGTAATAATCCCCTTTTCATCCGTCAGGTAATGGTGAGTCAGTGTACCCCGTTGGGCTTCAACAATACCAACTCCTTCCCTGGGAACATTTGGCAGTTCTGCCTGGATATCGGTACCGGTAATCTCCTTATCCTGTGCCAGTTCTAATGCCCGTTCGGCAGAATACAATAATTCCACCAGGCGCGCCCAATGCATTGCAAGTGTTGCATGCACAGGTTTGCCACCCAGTGTTTTATACATAAATTCATACTGTTCCTGAGCCAGAGGAGTAGCCATACCATCAGCAGCATTCAATCTTGACAGAGGGGTGGCATGATAAACACCGGAATCTTTTCCTTCAACAAATCCTTTCCACCCTATCTGTTTCAGAAACGGATATTTCAGATAGCTGTAAGGTTCAACTCTTTCTTCCAGCCAGTTACGGTAATCATGCGGGGAATACTTGCAATGTTCTTTTCCATCCTGGTCTGTGACTCTTACTTTACCGTCATAAAAATTCACTTTATTGTTTTCATCAACAAGACCCATTGAATATAGATTCAAAGAATATGGACCATTAAGAATTATATCCACATAGGTTTTATTTGCTAAAACCACATCATTGAATACTTTCAGTGAAAACCTGGCAAACTCAACGAACCCTTTCGCCTTTAACTCAATATCTTTTCTTTGTTCTTCAGTTAACCCTTTTCTTACACCGCCAGGCGTATTCATAACAACATGAGTCTGATGTCCGCCCAGCAAGGCCTGTATTTCCTGTGCAATACGCCTTTGTTTCAAAACTTCTGTACCTGTTTCAACACCAACTTTGGCAATAACGCCCAGCACATTCCTTTCTGCTGCCGGAGCGGTTGGACCAACAACAAAATCAGGGGCAGCAAGTGCATAGAAGTGTGCAATATGGCTGTGAACAAAATGGGCCATATAAAACAGTTCTCTTAATTTTACTGCAGTGGGTGTTGGTTTAACTCCAAAAACAGCATCAGTAGCCTTACCTGCAGCCATATGATGACAACCCGGACACACTCCGCAAATCTTGGTAACTATCTGGGAAGCTTCTTCAACAGGCCGGCCCTCGAGAAATTTTTCAAATCCTCTCAATTCAGGTACCTGGAAATAAACGTTTTCGACATCACCATCATCTGTACAGAATATTTCAACTTTGCCGTGACCTTCAAGTCTGGTTATAGGATCTATTGTATACTGTTTCATAATACTTTCCTTCTTAAAATTGAACCCGGAAGACTGTATCTGTAAAATGTACCTGCCGGATCATCTATGGTTTCTATTGTTTTCTCAATTTCGGCAGAATCATTTGAATCAATCATGGTTGCAATGGCTGACATCATCTTTAATCCGGGATCTGTAACATCAGATGGCGGGCCATAGCAACCACGGCATGGAGCATTTCCCTCAACACACCTTACCCCGCAACCACCCCTGGTGGCAGGCCCCATGCAAATAACTCCCTGCTCAATAAAACATGTCACTCCATCATCTTTGATCTGCCAGGGTCGTTTAAATACCTTTACCAGTTTATTGTCAGACTTCTTTCTTTTGCATTCATCGCACTGACTCTTATCAAGGGCTCCCACCACTGAACCGGCAGGTGGCAGATCAGTTTTGGAAACTATAGCTAAAAAAACCTCTACTAATCTTTCGGTCTGGGGAGGACAACCGGGAAGGTAATAATCAACATTTACAACCTGGTTTAATGTCTTCACATCATTATGAAATTCAGGTAATTCCAAAACACCTTCTGATACCTTATGATGTTGCTGCGGGAACACTTTCTCAGGATTTGATGTCGATTCGCTCTCAAGATACACTCTGTTAAAAATGCCTTCCCTGTTTGAGAAATTTGCCAGACCAGGAATTCCTCCCATATGTGCGCATGATCCATAGGCAACGAGGATCTTCGTTTTTTTTCGCAGGAGTTTAGCCATATGTTCATTTTCAGAATTCCTGACTGCACCATTGAACAATGTAACATCAATGAATCCATCAGGCATAGATTCAACATCTTTATATTTAATATCGAGAGCTATTGGCCAAAATACAAGATTTGCATGTTCAGTTACAGTAAAAAGAGATTCATGAACATCAAGGACTGAAACACAACATCCCCCACAGGCAGCACCCCAGTAAACGGCCAGGTTAATTTTTGGTTTAACTTCCTTTGTCATATGATGTTTCTCCAATTATTTAAGAAAAGGTTTCTATTGATTCTTTTATCTGACTTGGTTCCAGTGCTTTAATTGATTCGGAAAATTCATTGACCAGCTCTGAAAATTCCCTCCCCTCGCTTGCACTTATCCATTCAAGCCTTAGTCTCTCAGGCTGAATACCCATCTGCTTAATATATTTCTGCAATAAATGGAATCTTCGTAAACATTTATAATTGCCCTCGTGATAATGGCAATCCCCCGGATGACAACCACAAATAAGAACTCCGTCGGCTCCTTCCTGAAAAGATTTAATTACAAATGTCGGGTCAACACGACCTGAACACATAACCCTTATTACCCTGACATATGAAGCATATTTCATCCTTGAAGTACCAGCCAGATCAGCACCTGTGTAAGAACACCAGTTGCACAAAAATGCGATGATTTTGGGATTTTCATTCATATTAGTATACCTCCTGTAATGACATTAATCCTTCAATTTGAGATAAGATCTGAATATCGGTGAAGTGTTTACTTTTAATTGCGCCTGTAGGACAGGTTGATCCGCATGTTCCACAACCTTTACATATTATCTCATTAACAGCTGACACTTTCTTTTCCTGGCTGTAACTTATTGCTGAATAAGGACATACCTTAATGCAAGTCTGACATCCGCAGCAGATTTTTTCATTTACCTCAGCAGTGGTTACTTCGATACTTACCGATCCGGCCAGAATTGTAGCAAGAATCCTTGCCGCGGCTGCCCTTGCCTGTGAAACTGAGTCGGGAATATCCTTTGGAGACTGGCATGTTCCGACAACATATACTCCATCAGTAGTTGTTGCAACAGGATCGAGCTTAGGATGTCTTTCAATAAAGAATCTGTTTCCACACATGCTTATACCAACTCCATGAGCCACCTGTTTTGCATTTTCATGAGCCTCCATCCCTACCATAAGTATTACCATATCAGCAGGTACCTCAATTGGTTCTCCTGAAAATTTCTCTTTAAATTCAATAATCAGATTACATGGATCGTCATATGATGCCTGTCGTATTTGAGGAAGATCGGCTTTGTGATCAAAAGTCAGGAACATCACATTCTTTTTTGATGTATCTGAATATAACTCCTCACATCCCTTTCCGAAGGATCTCATATCAGAGTAAATATCTATAATAGTTGCTTTCGGGAGTGCCGATTTCAGCTGATTTACGAATTTCAGTGCTACCATACAGCAGGTTCTTGAGCAATATGGATTATAATCCTCATTCCTGCTTCCGACGCAGTGGATGATTGCAACGTTTTTTGGTTCACGGCCATCTCTGGTCAGAATTACGCCGTCCTTTAAAACCTGCTCAAATTCAAGAGCAGTAATTACATTAGGCAGTCTTCCATAGCCGTAATTCGTAACCCTGCTTGCATCGAAAGGCTTCAAGCCGGTAGCTACAATAACGTTTCCGAAATTAAGCCTGGTTTCCCTTTTATTATAACGTATGGTTGTTTCAAAATTTCCCACATAGCCAAATATCTGCTCTACCTCAGAATTCAGATAAACTTTAATCAGGCGATGATCCATCACCTCTTTTATCTTATGATCGATCATTTGCCTGGCACTATTCAGGAAAGGGGAGGTTAAATCCAAAGCTGAAACTGTACCACCCAGAAGTGCCTTTCTTTCAATTAAATAGACCTGTTTACCTGCATTGGCAAGCTCAAGAGCAGCTGATATACCTGCAATACCCCCGCCAATTATGAGAGTTGCAGGATTAACCGGAACGCTTCGTTTTTCTAATGATTCATGCCATTTTACCTTTGAGACAGCCCCTGCTATAAGATCGCGTGCTTTCCTTGTAGCTTCAGCCCTGTTGGTATGAACCCATGAATCATGTTCCCGGATATTGGCCATCTCGAACATATATGGATTTAATCCTGCATTCTCAAGTGCCTTCCTGAATGTAATTTCGTGCATCCTCGGGGAACATGCAGCAACAACTATCCTGTTCAGGTTATGGTTTTTAATATCCTGGATAATCATATCCTGGCCCGGATCAGAACACATATACTTGTAATCTTTGGAGACTACAATGTCAGGTAGCTCCTTAAGTCCGGATGCGACTTTCTCCACATCAACCATGGCGGCTATATTGGTTCCGCACCAGCAAACATAAACACCTATTCTTTTTTCTTCCATGTCACTCAGTTGTATTGTGGTTGATGGGGAATTGTCTTGGATTTTTCGATTACCATTTTCTTCAGATGTGCAAAATACAAAGCAAACGGCCGGTAAATCATATGCGACCACTTTGAGAAAGGTACCTCAATCACTAACATAGGAACCAGAACCATCAGATGAAGCATATACGTAACATATGTCAGTTGAGGCAGCCCGTAAATTCTGAAAACATGTAATAAAATACCGGTTAATGTTGTGAAGAACAATAGTATCAGAAAGGTCCAGTCTGTGAAATGAGAATATTTGCTGTTCTCCATATTCTTCAAGGTACGATTGGTATAGAAATAGATTATACCAACTGTTAGTCCGATAGTTGCGATATATCCCAGAATCCTTTGAGGGTGCAGAAAAGGATAAACAGTGTCAGTCTGAAACCAGTCGAGAAAGAAGACTATTATGGCAAACAGTGTTCCATAACTTAATGCAAGAAAAGCGTGGAGAACCCAGTAAGTGGTTAATTTCTTTTCATCACATTTTGCATATTTTACATCAGGATTTATGAGTTTAACAAGTTTTGAAAATGGTTTCAGATAATCGATGAATCCAACCTTCAGGGATTTGTCATCATAGATTATTTTATACCACATATAAAAAATATTTGTGATTACCAGGAAAACAAGGGCGCCGGCCATAAGCCAGTCTCCCAGGTGGATTGTCTGCCATGGAGCCATTTTGTTAATTAGTGCTCCCCCGTCGGGTCCGATCCATTGAGAACTGTCACCGGAAGGAAATGTGGTATAAATGAGATAAAGCACCATTACTATTATTGACAGAACAATGATTGATGTTACTTCGAGGGTTTTGGATTTGTAAAACAATTTTGATATGCCGGTCCAGTCATAAACAGAAATAAGATATCTTCTTATTGACATCATCATTTCGGCAGGATTGGCATCCCTGGGGCAGGTTCTTGAACAATCGCCGCAGTAGGTGCATAACCAGGGATCAATATTAGTCTGAAGACTCTTCTTTAATCCCATCAGAACCTGCCTTACGGTTTTTCGTGGAAAGAAAAAACCATTTTCAGTAGTATGACATGTAGCTGTACAGTTTCCGCATTGAAAACACTGGTTCCATTCTTTTGCTCCATAGAGGAATAATTCCTTCTTTAGATCAAGATTAACCCGTTGACTCATAGCTTTTCCTCCAATATTTTAGAAAGTTCCTGAGACCTTTTTTCAATCTGTTCTACTGACAGGGTTTTCACACTTTTTCTGATTGTCCCTTTTGAAATACTTTGCAATACTCTTGAAGCTGCGGCTGAAGCCTGGGCAACTGAATCGGGAATATCCTTGGGACCCTGGCATACACCGGCTATCATTATTCCGGATGATAATGTACTGACAGGATCGCCGATATAGTTCAACTCATTAAACCACCCATCGCGGTCAACAGAAATACCTAACTTTCCGGCAATATCTCTTGCATCAGCAGCCGGTTCCGTTCCAACTGCAAGAATAACCATATCAACCTTTTGCTCAATCATTGCTGCTCCTTCAATATCTTCACACCTAACTATAAGTTCATTACCGTACATTTCAACTTTGGCAGGACGTCCACGTATAATATTGACTCCTTCTTCCTTTATACGGTTGTAAAACTCTTCATATCCTTTCCCGTAAGCACGAATGTCAATATAATACTCATTGATTTCAGAATCTGGCAGTTTTTCTTTCAGCAGATGAGCAAGCTTCAGGGAATACATACAGCAAACCTTGGAACAATATTTATTATGATTTTCATCCCTGCTGCCAATGCAGTGAATTATTGCAACACTTTTCGGTGAATAGACCTCCTCCGGAGAAAATATCCAGTTACCTTTTTTATCCTGTATTCTCCTTGCAATTTTACCTCCGGTGGGACCTGATGCATTAATAAGTCTCTCAAGCTCAAGTGATGTTAATACATTGGGAAATCTTCCATATCCGAATTGCTCAAACTTAGAGGCATCAAAAGTCTTGAACCCTATAGCCACAATAATATTGCCAACATTTACTTCAACAATTTCATCCTTCTCATCGAGATTAATGCAACCGGGAACAGGGCAAACTTTGGCACAAATACCACATTTACCACTGGCAACATAGGTGCAGACACTTTCATCGATCATATATTTGTTCGGCACAGCCTGAGGAAAGGGGATGTATGCAGCTTTCCGCAGTGTGGTTTTTGAGTCAAATTCACTTGGAGTTTTAACCGGACACTTCTCGGCACATACCCCGCAACCGATGCACTTTGAAAGACTCATCCTGCGGGCTTTCTTCAGAATCTTTACCTTATAGTCCCCCGGAATTCCCCGGATCTCCTTAACCTCCGAATATGTCATCAATTCGATATACTGATGTTGTCCTACCTCAACCATTTTAGGTGTAAGAATACAGGCAGCACAATCAAGGGTTGGAAAGGTCTTATCGAACATAGCCATATGGCCGCCTATTGTACCTGATTTCTCAACAAGGTATACTTTGTTTTTACTTGCTGCAATTTCAAGTGATGCCTGAATTCCGGCAATTCCGCCTCCTATAACAAGGGTATTGGGGTTAACAGAAATCTCCTCTGTGAGGGTTGCATTTTCGAAAGGGATATTGTTAACGGCACAGGCGACAATTGCCTTTGCCCATTCAGTATCAGATTTTATCAGAGCACCATGCTCAGGGAAGCTTGCAAGAATAACATCATCAGGAGAAAAGCCTGCAAGAACTATTGCCTTGGCAAACAGACTTTTGTACATACCCGGATTCTGGCCGGCAATTACAATTCTCCGGATATTATCTTTCCTTATTTTTCTGGAAACAAGTTCGGGGGAGTATATATTAATATCATCCTGAAGCCATACTGAATTAACTTTTATGAGTTTTTCTGTATAGTTAATTATTTCAGGGATATCGATAAGGTCAGAGTCCCCACGTGAGGAATTACTAAAAAAAACGGCAGTTGTTTTTATTCCTTCCATGATGAATTGTATTACGTTCCCAATTTGTTAAAGAATATTTTTCGGATCTTATAGATTCTAAGATAAGAAATAAATATTTTATACTGTTAATCATTTCACAGTAAAAATAATGATATTAATCACAAAACAAAACCTTAAGCCTGTATTATTCATGGACTACGGCCTCACCCCCTTGGTCCCCCTCTCCCGATGTGAGAGGGGGATGACTTCCAGAGCCACATCCATCCTGGAATTAAGCCCCTCCCACCTCGGGGGAGGGTTCCGATAGCTATCGGAATGGGGAGAGGTCGACTGGGTCAGGAGTAAAAAGCGTAATAAATACGTTAGGAATTAATCAAGTAAGAAAGATGGTAATAGATAATTGTGAAATTCTCATTTTGAAAACTGAACTCATACTATTCAGACTGGTCGCACATTTATACCTATTATGACAGAAATATTTCTTTCCTGATAATGAATAGGGAGGCAAATGAACTCTCCGGACTTGATAGCCTAATTTTGTTCTGAGATATATCGCAGGAATTTATCTTACAAGATGAGAATTAACCGGTGACGGAATTGGGACGTTTTCTGTGATTCAGTACCTTGCCATCTATATTTTGAACTTCGTTCTCATGGAACGAAGACAATATACACGTTCAAAATCTCCTTAGTATCTTTTTCCGACCAGACAATGCTTAATTTCGACCAAGTCATAAAACAGAGCAGCCATAATTTATTATTCTGACTATATGTAGTTGATTTTATGCTATTTAAATCATCTTATTGATTGATATCAAATTAGAATATCCGATAAATATTTTAGAATATAAATATTTGAGTATATATTAGGACAATAAAACTCCTATTATTAATCAAAACCAGAGTTATGCTTTTACACCAGCAGTTCGTGCAAACCGCAAAAAAAAATCCGGGGAAACTGGCCATAAAGGACAAGACAACCAAAAGGGATGTTACTTATGAAAGAGCACTTATCGGCGCTCTTATTTTAAGCTCGAAATTCAGCAGGTATGACAAGGGCTTTCTTGGAATAATGATTCCAACTTCGGCTGGTTGTGCCCTGGCCAAAGTAGGCGCCCTGATGAGCGGGAGAATACCGGTAATGATCAATTATTCAACCGGTGCAGAGGCAAATGCAAAATACGCTCAGAAAAAATGTCATTTCAAAACAATTATCACATCAAAATCACTTCTCGAAAAGATTAATTGTCCTGTGGTAGATGGCATGGTTTTCATTGAAGATATTATGGCAAGCGTTACCACGGGAGACAAGCTTAAGGCAGCTCTTAAATCAAAGCTCCCTGTTGGCCTGCTGATGAACCTGATACATAAGGGAGAACCTGATGATACAGCTGTAATATTGTTTACAAGCGGAAGTGAAAAGGATCCAAAGGCTGTACAGCTTACTCACAGGAACATACTGTCGGACATAGAAAGTTTCGGAGGCGTAGTTGGTCTTACCGGAGAAGATGTGATGCTGTCCAACCTTGTATTTTTTCATGTATTCGGACTTACAGTTAACCTCTGGGTTCCGTTCTACTACGGAATGACTAATATCACCTATGCCAATCCGCTCGATTTTCAGACCATTTGTACACTTGCCAGGGAAGAAAAGCCAACAATGATGGTTGGAACACCAAGCTTTTTCTGGGGATACCTCAGCAAATCTGAACCGGGTGATTTCAAATCCCTGAGACTAATGGTGGTTGGCGCTGATAAATGTCCCGATTCACTCAGGAACGGATTCATGGAAAAACATGGGGTAACATTACTTGAAGGTTATGGCGCAACTGAGACTTCACCTGTAATATCAGTGAACACACTGGAGAGAAACAGGCCCGGCAGCATAGGTCCTGTTATTCCCAAAGTTAAGGTCAGAATAGAAAACTTTGAAACAGGTGAAGACTGCAAACCGGGAGAGGTGGGAAAGATAATGGTAAAGGGAGAAATTGTGATGAAGGGATACTACGAAGATCCTGAACAAACTGCTGAAGTCCTTAAGGATGGCTGGTACAATACAGGAGATATGGGTTATCTTGATATTGACGGATACCTATGGCATTCTGGAAGATTCAAAAGGTTCGCCAAAATGGGTGGAGAAATGGTTTCGCTTGTCAAGGTTGAGAATGTAATGGAGAAATACCTCCCGCAGGGAGTCATCTGCTGCATAGTGGATATACCTGATGAAAAGAAAGGTTCCTACATAGTGGCTGCCGTTTCAGCTGAGGTTCATAAAACAGAGATCCTGAGAAAGATGATGAATGACCTTCCATCGATTGCACTACCCAGGGAATTCATTGTACTCGAATCAATACCAATGATGGGCACAGGAAAGGTTGACTTCAGGACCGTCACTAAGATTGTATCTGAAAAAATGGTTAAAAACCAGTAAGCCAGGATATAAGACTTTAACCTGATAAGTCAGGTTAAAGTC
>CALMJY010000266.1 GCA_937864815.1 uncultured Bacteroidota bacterium | reverse complement strand
ATTGTCATTCAATTGTCATTCAATTGTCATTCAATTGTCATTCAATTGTCATTCAGTAGTCATTCAATTGTCATTCAATTGTCATTCAGTAGTCATTCAATTGTCATTCAGTAGTCATTCAGTAGTCATTCAATTGTCATTCAGTAATCATTCGATTGTAAAAACAACCAATGACAACCGAATGACAGTGAAGCGAATGACGTCCGCCAGCTGGAGGACAAATGACAATTAATGACATTTTCCCTATCTTTGCAGTTTTATTACTCATGACAACTCAACCCCCAATCCAAAAAGACAAGAAGGCAATGGTTGAATCCATGTTTGATTCAATTGCATGGAGATATGATTTTCTTAACCATTTCCTGTCTTTCGGGATCGACCATCTCTGGAGAAGAAAGGCAATAAAAATCATTTCAGAATCCTTTAAAAATCCTCATATCCTTGATGTCGCAACAGGAACAGCCGATCTCGCCATTGCAGCCATGAATATTAATCCGGTAAAAATAGATGGCATAGATATTTCAGAAGGGATGCTTGAGATCGGAAGAAAGAAAATTAAGGAAAGAGGGTATTCAGGTGTTATAACTTTGCAAAAGGCAGATTCGGAAAATATTCCATTTGGTGAAAATATCTTTGATGTTGCAATGGTCGCATTCGGAGTCAGGAATTTTGCAGATCCCCTTAAAGGGCTGATGGAGATGAGAAGAATTCTGAAAGAGGATGGAATGATTTTAGTACTCGAATTTTCCAGACCCACAGCTTTCCCCTTCAGGCATATATATAATTTTTATTTCAGAAGGATACTTCCATTCTTTGGACGCTTATTCTCAAAGGACAAGTCAGCTTATACTTATCTGCCCGATTCAGTGAGTAAATTTCCTGATAATGAGAATTTTCTTTCAATGTTACAATCTGCAGGTTTCTTATACACAAACCAGGTAAAACTCAGCGGTGGAATTGCAAGTATTTACACTGCGATAAAAAAACCGGTACAATAATTATTTCTCAGGGCAGTTTATTATCTTGTAACCATTAATTGGGAATTACATAGTTTGAGGAGAGTAAATTATCATATAGTTCTGTTATTCAGCTTAATGCTGATTCATGCTGTTGCTATCGGACAGAAGGCTAAACCTAAAAATGAATCATGGTATGATGATAAACCTCTTCACTTTGGATTCAGCCTGGGATTCAATACAATGGATTTCAATATTACACCTTCCCAGAATTATCTTTCTCAGGATTCACTATACCCGGAGGTGGCAATATTAAATCCGGGTATTAATATCCAGATTGTAACCAATCTCAGAACAGGAAAATACACAGATATCAGGTTTCTTCCGGGTGTTTCATTCGGGCAGAGGGTTGTCCGATATTACAAGGATACTGAGTTATACAATGATGAGCAAAGGCTTGAATCCTCTTTTCTGGAGTTTCCGTTCCTTTTCAAATACAAAGGCGACAGACTTAATAACGTGAGACCTTATGTTTTCACTGGATTGAATTTCAGATATGACCTGGCTGCAAAAAAGGATTATGATGAAGAGGAACCCATTTATTTAAAACTTAAACGTCCTGATCTCTATTATGAAGTGGGAACGGGTCTCGATTTTTATCTTACCTATTTCAAACTGTCGGTCGAACTTAAAATGTCCAATGGTTTCAGGAATATTATAGCTTCAGATCCTCCTCCATCGCATCCCGAGTACAGGAACGCTATTGAAAAAATGAGGTCGCAGATCTGGGTGCTTGCATTTCATTTTGAATAATTATGAGTAAACAGGTTCATCTGAATCTCTCTCCTCAGGCATCAGCAGATGAAAACCTGGTTAAAAAAGCGGCATCATCTGCTGCTGGTCTGAACTCTGACAAAGTTACCTCAATACGCATTATAAAGAAGTCTGTTGATGCCCGTCAAAAAAACATCAGGGTAAACCTTACCGTTGAAGTTTTTTCTTCGGATGAGCCGGTAAATAAGTTTGTCAATCCTTACAAAGCATTAAATGTATCTCATAAGCAGGAGGTTTTAATTGTCGGAGCCGGTCCGGCAGGACTGTTTGCTGCTCTCCGGCTTATTGAACTGGGACTTAAACCGGTAATTATTGAACGGGGCAGGGATGTATCGTCACGAAAAAAGGATATAGCCCGGATAAGCAGGGAACACGTAGTAGATTCCGACAGCAATTATTGTTTCGGTGAAGGTGGTGCAGGAACCTATTCCGACGGAAAACTTTATACCCGTTCAAAGAAAAGAGGCGATAATCAAAGGGTTCTTGAACTGCTTTGCCTTCACGGGGCAAATCCGAATATTTTATATGATGCACATCCTCATTTGGGTACAGACAAGCTCCCCGGCATCATTTCAAATATCAGAAAAACTATAATTGAGTGCGGAGGTACATTTCTTCTGGAGAAGAAAGTAACAGATATTATCAGGGAAAACGATGAGGTTAAAGGAGTGATGACTGAGGGCAATGAGAAATTTCTATCTCCTTTTTTGATTCTGGCCACAGGACATTCTGCCAGGGATATATATGAAATATGCCTTTCAAGAGATATTGAACTGGAAATGAAGTCATTTGCAGTTGGGGTAAGGGTTGAGCATCCCCAGTCTCTTATTGACAGGATCCAGTACCACGGCAATGACAGGGGCAATTACCTGCCTGCAGCTTCATATAATATTGCAAAACAGGTTGACGGGAGGGGAGTATACTCCTTCTGTATGTGTCCTGGAGGTTTCATAGTGCCTTCGGCAACCTCACAGGAAGAGGTCGTTGTTAATGGTATGTCACCATCCGGAAGAAACTCCCCGTATGCAAATTCCGGCATTGTGGTGGAGGTAAGGACGGAAGATCTTGCCTTATTCAGCTCATTTGGTGTACTTGCAGGACTCGAGTTTCAAAGGACCCTCGAGCGCGATGCCTGGATTAACGGAGGTAAAACACAGAGTGCCCCGGCACAACGTCTGGCTGATTTTGTTGCCGGAAGGACTTCAGGTTCCCTGCCAAAAGTCTCGTATTTCCCCGGCATTACATCATCGCCTCTTCATAAATGGTTACCGGAAGGAATAGGAAAACGGCTCAGGACAGGATTCGAACTATTCGGCAAGAGCATGAATGGGTACCTTACCAATGATGCTGTGATTCTGGGTGTTGAATCAAGGACCTCCTCACCCCTGAGAATACCAAGAGACCCTGATAAGCTCAGTCATGTTCGCATAAAAGGATTGTATCCATGCGGGGAAGGATCGGGATATGCCGGTGGAATTGTATCTTCTGCTGTTGATGGTATGAATGTGGCAGACACAATTGCCAGAGTATTTAAGTAATTTGGAAGCCAAAAGGTTCAATATGTAAAAAATTGTTCCATGTTACTGATTCCCCCTTTGAAGGGGGACAGGGGGATGTTTTTAATCAAAAATTAAAAAAATTAACTTATCTATGAGCACTACGAGGAAAAATTATGTACTCCTTATCAGTTCAATAGCAGCTTTAGGCGGTTTATTATTTGGTTTTGATACAGCCGTAATCTCAGGTACTACACCATTTATCAAGCCCTACTTTAACCTTGATGATATCTGGCTTGGATGGACTGTCAGCAGCCTTCTGTTCGGATGTATAATTGGTGTGATTTCAGCAGGAAAACCGAATGATATTTTTGGACGTAAGAAGACACTTATGGCAGCAGCATTTCTTTTTCTGGTTTCGGCAATAGGATCAGCACTTGCCACAAATCTCGTGGTTTTCATTATTTACAGAATACTCGGGGGTTTAGGTGTCGGAATAGCTTCGATGCTTTCACCAATGTATATCTCAGAAATTTCACCAGCTGAAAAAAGGGGAAGACTTGTATCGGTCAACCAGCTCGCTATTGTAATAGGTATCCTGCTTGCATTTATTTCCAACGCACTTCTGGTTGACAGCGGTATCAATAACTGGCGCTGGATGCTGGCTGTTATGGGAATACCAGCATTATTATTTTTCTTGTTTCTCTTTTTTGCCCCGGAGAGCCCCAGGTGGCTGGTTCAAAAGGGATTTTCCGGAAAGGCACTGACAATACTTGAAAAAGTAAATGGTGATGAAGCAGCCAGGAAAGAACTGAAGGAAATTGAGGATTCGATTACTGAAGAGGAAGATTCTGGTACTTTCAGAGAGGTATTCTCTCCCAGG
>CALMJY010000265.1 GCA_937864815.1 uncultured Bacteroidota bacterium | reverse complement strand
TGTTCAAGAAAATGAAACAGAACTTCCAGTTACATTACTTCTATGGAGAGAATGAAAACGCCATCTATACACAGGTCTGGTGTACATTAATAGCCCAACTGCTTTTAACCGTAACCCAGAAAATCGCACAGGCTAAGAAAGCCTTCTCGGTTGTAGCCTCGTTGGTCCGTATCCACCTAATCAGCAATCTGGATGTAAATGAGCTACTCAGAAGTACAAAAAGAAGCTTTAAAAGTAAATCCATACCTCCTGGGTTACAATTATCCTTTAATATGCAGGGGGTCAGTTTTTAAATGAAAAATATGACAGTTGATAATCAGATACTTATAAAAGTCAATTACGAATCTAAATTATTAATCGGATAACAGTGTAAAGATATAATTAATAACAGGTACTCCGTCACATTTTTGAATAGCATCCAACTGTTCTGATAATGGAATACTTTCACAACCTTTTTTAAATGGAGAATTAACTGTTTTATAAATAAAATCCATATTCCCCATATCCTTTCTGAATCCGGTTGTAACAAACAGATCTTTATAGCCATCATTGTCAAAATCAGCTATAAGAGGAGCCCAAGTCCAATCACTCTCTGATATGCCGGCAAGTCTTCCAATTTCGCTGAAAGAGTTATTACCGTTATTTAATTGAAGCATATTCCTGCTGAATTGCGGGAAATAGCCCAAGTTAATTGTAAATTTGTATGAATTTAAAGTACGCGAACCAACAATTAATTTCTGACGAATGCTGCTTTCAGGTAACATATCAAGGGTTACAAGATCGATTAGTCCGTCATTATTAATATCACCAGCATCATTGCCCATACTTGCAAAAGATGTATAGTTAAAAAACTGGCCCAGCCTATCTGTGAATGTCCCATCGCCATTGTTTATATACAGAATATCATTGGATATGTAATCATTTGACACATAAATATCTGTCCAACCATCATTATTAAAATCTGAGGTATTCAAACCAAGACTATAACCTTCAATTGTTATACCTGATTTAAATGATACATTTGTGAATTTCCTGTTTCCTTCATTCCTTAACAGAATATCTGTGCCTTTTGAAGTCCCATTCTTACATGGCTTTTGCAAGGGAGCATTTGAGTTTAGTTTAAAATCGGTTGGATTTGTAATAAGAAAAACATCAAGGTCTCCATCATGGTCAAAGTCAAAAAAACTTGCATGCGTGATTTGTTCAGCAATGTCTAACTGAAATTCTCTGGCCTTTTCTGAAAAGGTATTATCCCTGTTATTTATGAATAAAAGATTTCCAAGATTTCCCGATTCGATTTTCCCAGAAACAGATAAATAAATATCATCAAATCCATCCTGGTTTATATCAATTATACTAACACCGGTTATCCATTTATCTGTTTCCACACCTGCAGCATATGTAATGTCTTCAAATCTAAGGTTCCCCATATTAATATATAATCTGGAGGTGACCTGATTCCCTGCAAAATAGATATCCTGAAGACCGTCATTATTTATATCAAGTACCCCTACTCCTGCCCCAGTATAGAAATTAATGAAAGATATCATATTTTCTGTTTCAGTTGGTCTGAGTGCATTTTTAAACCTTATTCCACTTTCTTTACAACTTAATTTCCTGAATAATTCGTCAATACCTAAACGAGATGATCCTTCGCTCGAAGATGCAAAAAGCAAGAATATTAATATGCTACAAATTTTTACAAACATTATTCTAGGAAAGTCATATCAATATTATATTAATGCGTATATTGCTGCTTATCTGATGTTTTAGTCTTTATGATGAACTATTTATACCTAATCAAAATTACGGTCTATCCTTTTTGTATTCCACCCGGCATGTAACCAAAACTTGTTCTTTTGTAACATTAATGGTCAAATTTAATCAGAAATCCGGAGTGATTGCATAAGTCCTGAATACTTTGTAACTTATTGATCGAAAATTTTAGTTCAGATTTCTGCTGTCTTATAAATTGAATCAGGTGAAACTAAAGGTTGTCATTTATTTCACATTTATTCAGTTTTTGCTTGCTGCCTCAACCATCTCTGGCCAGAAAATCTTATATCCGGCAATAAACCCTGCAAATGCAAGGTTTGATAACCTTGAAGTAGATAAAGGCAGAGGAGGTGCAACCGTTTATAGTCTGCTCCAGGATAACAGGGGTTTTATAGGGAAATGTTACAGAGGTTGCCAACAGCGTTGGTTTCTCCAACCCTGCAAATTTCTCAAGGGCATTCAGGGAGCAATTCGGAATCTCTCCAAAGATTTATCTGAATCAATTCAGAAATGCAGATAAAAATCCCCTGTAAGTTTTTTATAATCGTCTGTAAAATCATGTCTTCTCCCATGTTCAATTGTCAGAAATTTTTCTGTTTGCCTTTGCCTATTCCTTCCAAAAGCAATTATTAATCTTCTGATTTCAGAAGCAGGAAGAGGTTTAATCCGTAGTATATCATGGCAAAAGAAACCATAATCAGCCGCTTCGGCTATAAAGACATTTCCTTCACTGAATGGCATTATAAGTTGCAGTTTGCCGTTTTGTGTTAACAGTCTTGAACTGTTCTTCAGAATATCATCTGATGTCAGAGTATCATTGTGCCTTGCAATTGCCTTCCTGGTATCAGGATTACGGATGGAATCTGAAAAATAAGGAGGATTCGTAACAATAAGATCAAACTTATCTTTATCATCATACTCCTGAAGGGTTGATTCTATCACTGCTATCCTGTCAGTCCATCTGCTTCTGTTAATATTTTCACACGACTGCAGAAAGGAATCATGATCAGGCTCTATAGCAACAATTTCTGCCTCAGATCGCTGGGCAAGCATAAGTGCAATGAGACCTGTTCCGGTTCCGACATCAAGAATACGTTTTGCTCCTTTGACATCAGCATAAGCTCCCAGAAGCACTCCGTCGGTACCTACCTTAAATGCAGACTTTTCCTGGTTAACTGAGAACTGCTTGAAATTAAAATAATTATTTGCCATATTCAGAATTTCTCATTCACTCCTAATCCGAACAGTGCAAAATCGTATTTTACCGGATCATCCGGATCAAAACGGATCAACTCAGATGTAAGTTCCTCGACAGCCCTGAAATCGTTTTGTTTTCGTCTCAGCAGTCCCAGCTTACGGGCAGTATTCCCTGAATGGAGATCAAGTGGAATATACAGCTCTGAAGGACTGATCCTTTTCCAGATTCCAAAATCAACACCATGGTTGTCATTCCGTACCATCCATCGCAGGAACATGAATAGTTTTTTCCCGGCCGATCCTGAATTTACATCGGCAAAGTGTTTCTCAGATCTTCTTTCATGACTCATCATAAAGAACACTGATCTCAAATGGGAAATCCCATCTCTGAGAGTGCCATGTTCATTCCTGCCCTCCATAATCACATCCTCCATGGAACTGTGTTTACGATATATCTGCTGCAGGCCTCTTATAAAAGTAATGCAATCATGCCCGTTAAAAGTCCGGTGTACAAATCCTCCAAAACGGTCGAGCTCATCTTTTCCTGCAGAAATAATAAAATCATAAGGGGCATTCCCCATGGCATCAATAAGTTTGTGACTGCTTCGAAGGATCAGATCCCTTCTTCCCCATGCAATGGTGGCAGCAAGAAAGCCGGCTATT
This sequence comes from uncultured Bacteroidota bacterium, assembly GCA_937864815.1. Classification (GTDB taxonomy): domain Bacteria; phylum Bacteroidota; class Bacteroidia; order Bacteroidales; family VadinHA17; genus LD21. The sequence goes on along the minus strand of CALMJY010000265.1, from coordinate 1,417 downwards.
TCGATATCATGCTTCTTAGTAAATTGATGTGGAATACTAATTGGATCACATTCAATGAATGAAGGCCGGTTGAATTGCTCAACCTTTTCGTCAAGAAACTCCTTAAGCTCAGCTTTTGTTAATCTCATTTACACTTGTTTCACGCTCCCAAAATTAAGAAAATAGACAAAAAAATCATCACTGCGTAATCCGTTAAGCTCAAAACTGTGTCATGTACGAAAGGAGTTATTAAAAACAGACATACTCTTGAATATTTATAATAAAAGTAAAATCACCAGATATTATATTTTATCCAGTAGTAAGGTTTTATTGTCTGGTTTGAGAAGGTTTCAAAGGTTTGGGTTAGTTAGTTAGATTAGGGTAGGTATGATAAGTCACCGGAAAATGTGGTGACTTATCTTTTTTTGATCATTATGTAATACCAGCCATCCATTTTTGTGTCATACTTGAAATATGTTATTTATGGACGAAAACCTTGTGCCTGAATCCCTTTATGAGGCAATTATTGCTTATTATGAGAATAAGCTGTCGCAGGAACAGACTGATGAATTAATTACGTGGCTTGAGAAAGACAAGAAGAACCAGACAGATTTCCTTGAAACAGGAAAAATCTGGTATGCTTCAGGATTACTTTGTAAAGAAGAGAAAGATTTGGGCAAAGCATGGAAAAAACTGGTTGAAAAAATAAATGAGAATGGAAACAGACCATTGCCAAAACCAGTTGTCCATATCCGTGTTGCCACCATATATAAATTTGCTGCTGCTATTCTTATTTTGATTGCCATTGGTGTTGGCAGCATCTTTGTTAACAAAAATCCACGGCAGATTTTTGGTTCAGAGGCCTTTGAGGCAGCTGCTCCAAGGGGTTCAAGGTCGGTAATTACTTTGTCAGATGGAAGTATTGTCTGGCTTAATTCGGGCACTACATTGAAATATATGTCTGATTTTGGCAAATATTCAAGAGATGTTGTTCTTGATGGCGAAGCTTTTTTCAACATCGCAGAGAACAAGGAAATCCCGTTCAAGGTAAAGACTTCCGAATTATGCATTACAGCAATCGGAACATCATTTAATGTTAAAGCCTATAGTGACGAGAAAACAATTGAAACAACACTTGAAACAGGAAAAATAAGAATTGATAACCTGGATACAAAAGGTCAGGATCACGCACCAGGGCCTGTTTTTCTTAATCCCAATCAGAAAGCCGTTTACATAAAAAGCAGCGGCCGTCTGAGTTTGGCCAGCGATGAGCAGGCCCTGCCGGTCAAAAAGAATGAATCAGCAGTAATGTTAGAACCTCCAGCTATCCGCATCGATTCACTGGTGGATACAAAACTATCTACTTCATGGAAAGACAGCCGATGGATCTTTAAAAGTGAAAAGCTTGTTAACCTGGTTCCTATACTTGAAAGACGAT
>CALMJY010000264.1 GCA_937864815.1 uncultured Bacteroidota bacterium | reverse complement strand
ATATTTAACAGTGAAACTCCGTGCAAATCCCGTGCAACTCCGTGGTAAAAAATGCTGAATATTAAAAAACTATCTAAATGCTTTATTAATTAGCATCTTCAGATTTGCAGTTAAAGATTTATTCCTAATTTTGGTTCAACTAATTTCCAAGGCATGAAGCATTTTCTCGCTGTACTGGTAGTTTTTTCATTGATTACAATTATATCCTGTAAGCAAAGCCCAAAGGAGAAAGAACCGTTCGAGCCATCTTTTTCTACCTACAAGAACAATGCTGACTCCGCAGCACCTGCAGAGAAAAATGAGATCTTTTACGGAATACTTACACCTGTTGAGATCTGCTCTATCTTTAACAGGCTGGGTGTTCCGTATAACAATACCGCCCTTAATCCGGTATCAAACCGCGATCTGTACATGAGCAACGCTAAGGCATCAATCAATACAGGCATATATGGAGTTGATTTTGGTTACCTGAAAATTTTCGGGATAGGTCAGGAGATGATAAATTATATGGTCACAATAAGGGAGATGAGCAATAAGCTGGGAATACCTGATCAGTATCTGACCGAGCCAATTAAAAAGATGCAATCGGATATGGCAGAGCCCGACACCTTAATGAAGCTTATGAATGATGCTTTCAACAAGATGGAAAATCATCTTCGCTCCGGAGGCAGGGAGAGTACTGCAGGACTAATGGTTCTTGGCGGATGGGTTGAGGCAATGTATATTTCCACTCAACTGGTGTACGATCCTGCCAAACCTGATCCTGAAGTTATACAGAAGATCGCTGAACAAAAATATACCCTGACAACACTTCTAAGTTTCCTCAAGAATTATTATGACGATCCTGTTGTGGTTTACTATACCAAAAAATTAATATTCCTCAAAAAATATTTCGATACATTCGATATCTACTTTAAAAAAGGAGACCTGGAAATAGACAGGATAAATCAGGTCTTCCGTTCATCAGGCAGCGAAATGACAGTTACTATCGAGACACTAAATCAGATCAGGGACTATGTTGCCGGTTTGAGGAAGGAGATGGTAACGCCTTAAAAAGGCGACAGGACGAGGTTACTGCGGCTGTCCAAAAGCCTCTTTTTCTATATCCACCCCTAAATCCCCCAGGGGGGACTTATTGAAAATCAGTGGATTTGAAAGCCCCCCTGGGGGGTTTGGGGGTAAAATCGGATTTATGCGCCAAGCCATTTTCATAGCACCTATCACAGATCCGCGCTGGCAATAGTTTTTCCTGTAGCCTGACGCCTGATGCCTGAAGCCTTTTTTTTCGTAAATTAGTTCCGCTTTGTGAAATCAATCATCCCGGTTATGAAATACCTGAAAATCATTGCTGTTATTTTACTGGTAATTGCTGTTGCCTCATGTGGTAAAAAGGAGAAAAAGCTCCCCCAGGCATTGAAAAAACTGACGCGACAGGAAGTCCCGGCTCCTATTCCGGTTGATAAGGGATTCTCTCAGTTCATTGAAGGATACACTTCTGGAATAGTATCGGCAAACACATCAATTGAAATCAGGTTCTCCCCTGATTTTGCCGCCAGGGCAAATAAAAATGCCTCCGGATTGTTTTCCTTCAATCCCAATATCAAAGGAAGGACCGAGTGGAAAAATGAGACAACTCTCCAATTGATTCCCTCACGTCCACTCGACGGAGGAGAAATATATACCGGTACCCTTTCACTTGGAAAGCTTGCTGAGGTTGATGACCGGTATAAAACGTTTCCCTTAAGGATCCAAGTCTTAAGAAAGGATTTCCGTGTGATCACAGGCGTACTTGAATGTGACCAGGAAAAGGAAGACAGCTATATATTACAGGGTGAAATTGCCACCTCTGATTTTATTGATCCTGCAGAAACAGAAAAATTCATTGATGCCGGAATCGGTAGAAAAAAGCTTGAAATAACGTGGGATCATTCAGGTAACCTGTTACATAAGTTTTCAATTAAGGGTATCACCAGGGATGTCCGGGAACAGATGCTTACCATTGAATGGGATGGCTCAAAAGGAGGCATTAATCAGTCAGGATCAAAAACAGTAACTATACCTCCGGAAGGCTATTTCAATGTCATTGATGTAGTGAAATATCCGGGTGCCAGCCCAAGAATTGATGTTGTCTTTTCCGATCCGGTTGATGCCTCACAGGAGCTTGATGGTCTTGTTCATTTTTATCCCTGGAAAGAGGTCAGAACAAGCGTGCGTTCAAACATAATCACTCTCTATCCTTCAGATGACCTCACAGGAGAGCTTACACTCAATGTTGAATCTTCAGTAAAAAATACCAAAGGTATCCTTTTGGCAGAACCGGTTCAGCGGATTCTTGATTTTACACAGGTTGCACCCGGGATCATGATTGAAGGCAAAGGAGCCATTCTCCCTGCATCACAAAATCTGATTCTGCCATTCAAGGCAGCCAACCTGAAGGCGGTTGATCTGAAGATCATAAGGATCTTTGAGAACAATCTGCCCTATTTCCTTCAGGAGAATGATATTGACCAGGGGTATTCAGTGAAGAGATTCGGACGACCTGTCTATTCCGGCAGATTCGACCTCATCTCCGGATCAGAAACAAATACAGGCACATGGAATCTTTATACAATAAATCTTGCTGATTATATTGATGTGGAACCGGGGGTACTGTATAAGGTCTCTCTAAGTATGAGGAAGTCTTATTCTCTCTATCCGTGTAATGAAGCAGACGAACAAAGCAACTATGAAGAGCTTCTGGATATTTCCGAGCAGAAGTCAAAAGAACTGTGGGATGATCCTGAAAACTATTTTGAAGATAACAATGACGCGCTTTATTATTCATATGGATTTTTGTGGGAAGACCGTGATGATCCCTGTAAGGATGCATATTTCAGTCCCGATAAAAAGGTAACCAGAAATATACTGGCCTCAAACTTTGGTATTATAGCCAAAAAAGGCTCAGATGATGTCCTGCATGTAATGGTTAATGATCTGCTTACTGCCCTTCCGGTTAATGAGGCTGCCATAGATGTTTATGATTACCAGCTACAGCTCATTACGTCAGGAAACACCAATCCGGAAGGATCATTAGCACTTCCCTGTGAAAGAAAACCCTTTCTCATAATTGCAAAAAAGGACAAAGACCGCAACTATCTTAAAGTAAATGACGGATCATCCCTCTCACTTAGTTCTTTTGATGTAACCGGAACATCTCCGGAGAAGGGAATTAAGGCATTTGTTTATGGAGAAAGAGATGTGTGGAGACCGGGAGATTCCATATTCCTGTCAGTATTTATTAAGGAAATGAGTAAGAAACTGCCATCGGGTCATCCTGTTCAGTTCGAACTGGTAAGTCCTCAGGGGCAGAAGATCGATAACCAGGTGCAGATGGCGGATGGAAAAAATCTTCTCGTATTTGCAACAAAAACTTCTGAGGATGCCTTGACTGGAAATTATACAGCAAGCTTCAGGATAGGTGGTGCAACATTTACAAAACGAGTCAGGATTGAAACCATCAAGCCCAACAGGTTGAAAATAAATCTCTCCTTCGAGGACAAAATTCTCGGGGGATCAAAACAGTCATCAAGAGGCTTCCTTAACGTAAAGTGGCTCAACGGATCAGTTGCCCGGAACCTGAATTCGTCTGTTGATTATATTCTTAAAAAAACAAACACTGTCTTTGAAAAATACAAACAATATAATTTTGATGATCCTGTAAACGAATTCTACTCCGAGACGGTCAACATCTTCAATAACCAGGTTGATGGAAATGGCAATGCCACAATTTATTTCAACCCGGGCAGCGACGTTGTTGCCCCCGGTATGCTCAATGCGCTTTTTACAGTTAAGGTTTCGGAGAAAGGAGGAGATGAGAGCATAACCCAGGCTTCCTGCAAGTATGCACCATTTAGTGTCTTTGCCGGAATTAATCTTCCCGGACTGCAGGGTAAAAGCCGAATGCTATTCACAGATGCCGACAATACTGTTAAAATTGTAACAGTAGATGAAGATGGAAATCCGGTAAAATCGGAGGTTGAGATCAATATCTACAAGATCTCATACAGGTGGTGGTGGGAATCGGATGAAGAGAATCTTGGCTATTACATCTCAAACGATATTTATAAACCGGTAATCAGTGATAAGCTTATTACAAAAAATGGTGAAAGCTCTTTCAATTTCAATATCGGGAAAAACGAATGGGGAAGATACCTCATAAGGGTAACAACTCCCGAAGGTCATTCAACAGGCAGGATAGTTCTTATCGACTGGCCTTGGGAATATGGAATGAAAGGAAATACTGAGGGAGCAACCCTGCTCGCAATCAGCACCGACAAAGAGAAATATGCCCCCGGTGATGAATTAAAACTATCATTCCCATCACCCGAAAATGCAAGGGCAATTATTACTCTTGAAAATGCTACTGGTGTTTTAGAGGAAATAAGGATCCCCACTGAAAAAGGCAATACTGTAGTTAAAATCCCGGTAAAGCCCGGGATGGCTCCCAATGTCTATGCCTATGTAACAGTGATCCAGCCGCATTCACAAACTTTGAATGATATGCCCGTAAGACTCTATGGCGTTGTACCTGTTATGGTTGAAGATCCTGAAACCAGACTCCTTCCTTCAATTGAAATGGATGATGAGCTGAGGTCGCAGAAACCCTTTATGGTAAAGGTCAGCGAGACAAACAAAAAGGCTATGAACTATACCCTTGCAATTGTTGACGAAGGATTGCTCGACATTACCGGTTTCACCACACCCGATCCCTGGAAATACTTCTTCTCCCGGGAAGCACTGGGAGTAATGACCTGGGACCTTTATGATCTTGTACTGGGCTCATATGGAGGAACACTCGACAGGATCTTTGCAGTTGGAGGTGACGAAGCCCTGATAGACAGATCGGCAGGCAAGGCACAGAGATTTGTACCAGTCGTAAGATTCATGGGGCCTTTCCGTCTCGAACCGGGAAAAACAAATACTCATCCTGTCATACTTCCCCAGTACACAGGATCGGTGAAAACTATGGTTATCGCCGGAAGTGACAACTCTTTCGGATTTGCCGAAAAATCATCATTTGTCAGGGATCCTCTTATGGTGCTTGCGACAGCTCCCAGGACTATAAGTCCCGGGGATAAGGTTGCCCTTCCGCTTACACTGTTCGTGCAAAAGGAGGGGATAAAAGAGATCCGAATTTCTGCCTCATCAAATGAACTTGTAAGCTTCAGAGAGAATACAAAAGTTATTGCAGTATCAGGAACAGAAGAAGATAGTGAACTATACTTTACAGTGGGAGAAAAAACCGGCACGGCCAGAATTAATATAACAGCAGAGGGAGGAGGAGAAACAGCAGCCTATGCATTTGAAGCAGAAGTAAGAAGTCCCAATCCGCCTGAGGTTCGTTCCGAACTAAGGATCATTCAACCGGGTGAGAAATGGGAAAAAACTTTCAAACCGTTTGGTATTGAAGGAACTGCCTCTGCAAATCTCTCAGTATCATCTTTACCTTCAATCAACCTTGAAAAAAGATTGGATTACCTGCTCAATTATCCGCATGGCTGTTCTGAACAGATAGTATCTGCAGCATTTCCGCAGCTCTGGATTAAGAATAAGAATGCCTCACGGAATGTCACAAAAGCCATACAGGAGATAGCATCAAGACAGATGGCCAGCGGAGGGATAGCATTATGGCCAGGGGCTAACCAGCCCGACAGCTGGGTAACATCATATGCAGGCCACTTCATGATTGAGGCTGAGCGGCAGGGATACAGTATCCCTTCAGGATTCAGGCAAAAATGGACCTCCTGGCAGAAAGCAAGGAGCCTTGACTGGCGTTTTGATGCGAAATTCAGGCAGACATCAAACGACCAGGCTTACAGGCTGTTCACTCTGGCTTTTGCCGGAGAGGCAGAAAAACCGGCTATGAACAGGCTGAGGGAGACAGAGGGTATTCCTGACCTTTCACGATGGCTTCTTGCAGCTGCATTTGCAACCACCGGCCGGAGTGAAGTAGCCGATATACTGCTGGATATGAGAAATCTGTCGGTCACACCTGAATACCAGGATTATTACTATGGCAGCAGCACCCGCGATAAAGCTGTTATACTCTATACACTTACACTTCTTAATAAAAATGAAGAGGCATTACCACTTCTTAAGGAGATATGCGACGATTTTAATTCCGACTCATGGTACAGCACACAGTCAGTTGCCTGGGGATTATTCTCCTATATGAAGTGGTCGGATAAGATGACACCAGGAACGGATACCCCATCAGTTCTGAGTGCTGCCATAAACGGGGAGAAAAGCGAATTGACCATTCAGTCTGGCAGAATATGGTCGGATGAACTGAAGATTAAGCAGGGAGATAATTCACTTGCAATTGAGAACAAGTCAGGCAAACCTGTTTACGCCACACTTACGATGAAAGGAATCCCCCTGGCTTCAGATAAGGTGAAATCAGAAAAAGGTATTAACATGAAGGTTGAATATGTTGCTACCGATCTCCGACCTGTTGATCCCGGAATTCTTGATCAGGGTACGGATTTTATGATGGTTGTAAAAGTCACAAACACCTCATTCTCAAAAGTTGATAATATAGCTCTTACGTGCATGGTTCCCTCTGGCTGGGAGATACAGAATACACGGCTTTTTGAAATGGTAACTGACATCAAGGAAAGCAGCTATGATTACCGCGATTTCAGGGATGACCGGGTAAATACCTATTTCTCACTTACCAGAGGAGAAACAAAGAGTTTCGTTATGGTGCTTAATGCAGCCTACAAGGGTGAATACAGCCAGCCTTCAATATGGTGTGAAGCAATGTATAATGCCGCTTACTATTCGAGGCATCCCGGAAATACTGTAAAAGTCTCAGGAGAAAATATTGAATAGGAAATTTAAAAAGCTACTTATTGCAGCCGGAGTGTTGATCACTCCGGTTTTGCTATCTCCAATGCCAAAGTTCAGTCCGCCTCTTGCTACTGTGGCAGAGGCATCAGACGGTACGCTGCTGGGTGCAAGGATAGCAGATGACGGTCAATGGAGATTTCCTCCTTCCGGTCCGGTTCCTGAAAAATTCGAAATAGCACTTCTCACATACGAGGACAGATGGTTCCGGTTCCATCCCGGGATCAATCCCATTGCTGTATTAAAAGCCCTGGCAGATAATATCAAAGCCGGAAGAATTGTTCGCGGAGGAAGCACAATTACAATGCAGGTAGCAAGGCTTTCTCAGGGAAATACAAACAGAACCTATGCTGCCAAACTGGTTGAAATCCTTTCTTCCCTTAAGCTGGAATTATTCAGATCAAAAAAGAGTATTCTCCGGATGTACGCTGACAATGCTCCTTTCGGAGGAAATACTGTCGGACTCGAAGCTGCATCATGGAGATATACAGGAAAATCGTCATCTGCACTTTCGTGGGCTGAGGCATCGGCTCTTGCAGTGCTACCGAATTCACCTTCCCTTATCTATCCCGGGAAAAACCAGGAATTGTTAAAACAGAAAAGGGATAATCTTCTGAAAAAACTGTATGAACGGAACTATATTGATTCGCTGACTCTGGTACTGGCAATTGATGAACCACTTCCCTCCGAACCAAAACCGCTACCTGCAAGAGCTCCACATCTTACCGATTGGCTGTATATCAATAAAAGAGGCCATACTACCAGAACAACTATCGATCACGAACTTCAGGAAAAAACTACCGGGATACTCAATAAGCATCAGAAAAAGCTTGATGAAAACAATATATTCAATTCAGCATGCATAATAATCGAGGTGACAACAGGAAACGTATTGGCCTATGTTGGAAACAGTACCCTCCCGGAAACCAGACAGCATGGAGGGGATGTCGATATAATACGTTCAGTAAGAAGCACCGGAAGTATTCTTAAGCCTTTTTTGTATGCTGGTATGCAGCAGTCAGGAGACCTGCTTCCAAACAGCCTGATTGCAGATATCCCCACCAGATTCCCGGGATTTACTCCGGAAAACTTCGATATGACCTATAGCGGAGCAGTACCTGCAAGTGCCGCCCTTTCACAATCACTTAATATTCCAGCGGTAAGAATGCTCCAGAAGTATAATACTGACAGGTTCCTTAATCTTTTGATAAGGACAGGATTCACCACATTTAACAGATCTTCCGATCACTATGGCTTATCAATAATACTTGGCGGCGGAGAAACCACATTATGGGAACTAACCGGTGCCTATGCTTCCCTTTCCAGGGTGCTAAACAATTATAACAGCCATAAGAAATACTTCAGGGAGGATTATCATGAACCGGTAATAATTGGTGAAATAAAGAATGATGAGGTTAAAAATGAAGATCACGAGCCTCCCTATTCTGCTTCCGCAATATGGCTCACATATGAGGCACTGCAGCGGGTAAACAGGCCCGAAAGCGAAACAGGGTGGCAGTATTTTTCATCAGGGACACGCATGGCATGGAAAACAGGAACAAGCTTCGGTTTTCGAGACGGTTGGGCTGTTGGCACAACTCCAGAATATGTGGCAGGAGTCTGGACCGGAAATGCCGATGGTGAAGGAAGACCTGGACTGACAGGTATTACAACCGCGGCACCTCTATTGTTTGATATTTTCGGATTGCTTGATGCCGATAAGTGGTTTGATGCTCCCCGTGAAGAAATGACAAATATTTCTGTCTGCAGCCAGAGTGGATTCAGAGCAGGCCCCGATTGTACAGAGACTGTTGAAGCACTGGTATGTACAGCAGGATTAAGAAGCGAAGCGTGTCCTTATCATCATAAAATACATCTTAACAGCAGTCGGACTTTGCAGGTTTCATCACAGTGTTATGAACCGGGAGATATTGTAAATGAATCGTGGTTTATACTTACCCCGGCCATGGAGTATTTTTACAGACAGAAACATCCCGGATACAGGGTTCTGCCTCCCTTTGCTCCGGGCTGCAATTCAGATAAGTCAATTCCGGTAATGGAGTTTATCTATCCTTCTCCTGGAATTAAGATATTTATTCCCCGCGATCAGGAAGGTAATCTGACGAGGATAGTACCGGAGGTGGCGCATCGTAATCCATCCCATAAAATCTTCTGGCATCTTGATGATACTTACCTTGTTACAACCCGCTATATTCATCATATTGAGGTAATTGCAGGCCCTGGGAATCATATACTTACAGCGGTCGATGAAGACGGAAATTCGGTCAAATGCGGGTTTGAAATAGTACGCTAGTTTCGTTAGCGCGGATCTGTGATCCGTGCTTTGTTCTGGTTAAAAAATAAAGCTACTTTTACATCCTATATGAACTACTCTGATCCTAATGAAATATTTCCAGTTGTCGATGAAGAAGGCAACACTATAGGAGAAGCCCTTCGGAGTGTCTGTCATGACGGTAAAAGCATGCTGCTGCATCCCGTGGTTCATATTCACCTGTTCAACACAAAAGGGGAGTTGTTCCTTCAGAAAAGATCATCGAAAAAGGATATTCAGCCAGGAAAATGGGATACTTCTGTAGGCGGCCATATAAGCCCGGGCGAATCGGTTGAGTCTGCCCTGCAAAGGGAGGCTTCGGAAGAGCTTGGTCTGATTGGCCTTCAGACCAGTTTCATTGGAAAATATATATGGAAATCCCGGCGTGAGAGGGAATTGGTTTACTCCTATTCAGCAGTGTCTGATCATTATCCGGTCATAAACCCTGAGGAAATTGAGGAAGGTAAATTCTGGAGTATCGATGATATAAAATCATGTCTTGGTAAAGGTTTGTTTACACCTAACTTTGAGTATGAATTTGAACTTCATAATTTATTAAATACTCCCTTAACTGGGGTATTTCGAAAAAGTCCTCTGTGAATCTCTGTGTATTCTCTGTGGATCTCTGTGTAACAATTTTTTAAGAACTAATACAGAGTGGCACAGAGGAGGCACAGAATCTCACAGAACAAAATTTAAAAATAATAATATGAGTAATCCTGTAAAAATTCTGTCACTTGACAATGAGTTCCAGGCTATGCTTCTTGATGATATACTGAAGGAAAGGAACATACCTCACATAATGAAATCATATCACGATTCAGCATATGACGGTCTCTGGCAGACCCAATCAGGATGGGGACAAATTGATGCTCCCGAAGAGTTTCGCGATGAAATATTGGACATTTTTAACAATATGTCGCAGGAATCGGATTGAATGATTGCTGTTTGTTATTACTAATCTTCATATATTTGTCGGGCAAAATAAAAAACAATGAATAGCCGGATAAAAGCAGAAGGATCTATATTCAATTCCGAAGGTTTCACTTCTCTGATACAGCTATTTAAAAGCAGGTATTTCTATATTGGTTTCTTCTCCGTGCTGACAGGGATGGCACTTAATATTGCGTCCCAAACCTATCTTCATAATTATATGAGCGAAGGGAAGACTCTTCCGATGTTGTCAGATCTTATTCTTGACAATCTTCCTGTAATTGACCTTTCCCTTGTCTATGATATTGTATGCCTGATCCCGATTTTCCTTGCTTTTGTATATGTTGCCCACAGGAAAGATTATAGCCGGGTTCCTTTCATCCTTCTAATGATTGGGATTTTTTACCTTGTTCGTGGTGTCTTTATTGTACTGACTCCTTTTGGCAATCCTCCATTGTTCGAAGGATCAGATCCTCTGTTTAATGGCTTTTCGAAATATGAACTCGGGGTATATCCTTCCGGACACACAGGAAATGTATTTATGCTGTTTATGCTGGTGAATGATTCCGTTTATAAAAAAATAATCCTTGCCTGCCTGATTGTGGTAATTATAGCATTATTACTTTCCCACGGGCATTACAGTATTGATATCTTCTCGGGAGTCTTTTTTGCCTATGCAATAAAGTCGTATGGCATCAAGCATTTCTGGATGTTTGATCTTTCCAAAAGTGTTGAAAGGGAACAATTCTCCTGATCAGAAGCGAATCCTTCCCCTCTTCTCAATCCTTCTTATAATAATGAAATTAGCAGCAGCTATTATTACCATAGCCAGCATAAACAGAGGATAAGAGAGTTTCCAGTTTTCAGGTCCTGTCATCATTGACCATTCCGACATACCTCCTATTGAAGCAATAAGAGTCAATGGCATAAAAACTGTAGCTATAAGGGTAAGCCTTCTCACAGAAGCATTTGTCTCATTGGCTGATCTTGTCATGAGGTTGTTCTGAAGGGACGAGTAAAGCTCCATAAGGCTGGTAACATTTTCACGGTATGTTTCTGTAAGTTCAAAGAATTTTGCCAGATGGTCATAAATGTCCCTGTAATGTGCTAACGCCTTTTCAGGAATAAACGGAGAATCATGTCGTGTTAACTTTACAAGTATCTCCCTCTCATGAAAAAGACTTTTCCTTAGTACCTGAAGACACTTCCTTATTCTCATAAGATCAGTAGGATCAAATACTGAAGGCTTTTCAAGTATTTGATCCTCTGTTTCTTCAAGTTCATCCTCAAGAGATTCAAATGCAAGAAATTTCTGGTCAACAATATGGTCCAGAATCCTGTGCATCAAACCCGACGGGCCAAGTTTTATATTACCTGGATCTCCGGAAATTATTTTTTCAAGCCCGGCCAGCGGTTTCCTGTCATCTGAATTATGACCGCTTACTGTAATAAGAAAATTTTTACCAATGAAAATATTTACCTCGTCTATATTCAAAATTTTCTGAGAATAGTTAAATGCATTGAAAAGGATAAAAGTATTATCATAAAATTGCTCAATCTTGGGAACCTGCTTATCATCCAGGCAGTCTTCAACTGAAAGAGGATGAATTCCCAGCTTGTCAACCAGCTCCATAAGGTCTTGCTTCTGTGGATTATAGTAGTTTAGCCAGATATACCCATTATCCTTCGATGATGAGATTGCTTCATCAAGAGTGTCTATACCATAAAACAACCCGGCCTTTGAAAAGATATAATATTTCCGTTCTGACATATTCCGGACTTTTGAAATATAAGACCAATTTACAATAAAAAGTTTTAAGTGCCCTGAGTTTGGGATGTTATAATGAACTTATTAAAATGACAAATGTTATAAATACAGCAAACAATTATCATTCACACTACTGAAATGCAATTCTATTATTGCAAAAAACTAATAATGATAAATCATCAGGTATTATTTATTCTTAACCCTTCCCTTAAACAGTAAGGGAAGGGGCTCTGCATTACTGAGATTACCGATTTGTACCCTCC
>CALMJY010000263.1 GCA_937864815.1 uncultured Bacteroidota bacterium | reverse complement strand
CAGGAATCACAACTCCTTCCTTTAACTTTTCGAGAACCTCTGCTGGAATGGTATTTGCTTTCATACATTATTAAAATTATTCTTAATTATATTCTGTGGATATACTTACAAACCCACCCCTGGCCCCTCCCAGGAGGGGAACCAGATGCCATATTACATGCGCCCTTACGCCATTGCGCCGCTGAGCCATTGCGCCGTTGAGCCATCTTTAGTACTTTCCGTCCCTGACCTCAAAATGAGTCGGCTTGCCGAAGATGCTTTTGTCTTCTGCCAGCCATCCGGCAATCCATTTCAGAATTAGTTCTGTCGGGACTTTCGGTTTGCCAAACAATTCGTATGCATGGCTTGAGTCATTCAGAAGAGCTGTTTTTGCTTCTTTTCCGGTAAAGGTTACTTTGACACCGAATAATTTAGCAAACTCCTTCGCCACCTCCCTGACAGAAAGAATTTCAGGTCCGGTGATATTAATAATTTTGGCGGGCGATCCGGTATGTTCAAGTGAGCGAAGCACAAAGTCATTCATATCGCCCTGCCAGATAACATTGAAATATCCCATTGTCAGATCGACAGGTTGTTGATTCTTGACTTTAAGTGCTATATCGACAAGCACACCATATCTCATTTCGACTGAATAATTAAGGCGGATCAGTGCCACCTTTGTATTGTTCCTGATACTTCCAAATTCGAACATTCTTTCCCGACCAAGACAGGATTGAGCATATTCACCTACAGCTTCAGGGGGATCAGTTTCCTTAGAACCTCCTGATTTGACAGAAACCAGCGGATATACGCATCCGGTTGAAAAAGCAACTATCCTCGACTGCCTGAAGCTATCAGCAACTAATGCAGGCAGGTAGGTATTAATTGCCCATGTAAGGGAAAGATTATCAACCGACCCGAATTTCATTCCTGCCAGGTAAAAAACGTTTTTTGCCTTTGGAAGAGAATCGGTAAAACGCGTATCAAGAAGATCCCCGTTTATTGTCTCAATTCCTGCCTTTTCAAGTTTAGTCCTCTGTTCATTGTCCTCAAATGTTGAAACACCAATGATCCTTTTCTTTACACCGGCTTCATCACATGCTCTTTTAGCCATCGATGCAAGCGATTTACCTATTTTACCTGCAACCCCGAGAAATATCAGATCGCCCTCAAGCTTAGAAAACATGCGGATGGTTTCTTTACCAGGTCTTGAGAGTAACTCTTCAAGTTGTTCTTCATTTTCAATTTTTTCAGGATAACTCAACATATTTTTATATTCGTTTTAGTATTATCTCCTTGTATATTCTGTATGATTCCTCAAGTTTGCTCACATAGCAGAATTCGTCTGTTTTGTGTGCCATTTCCGGTTCTCCCGGGCCAAGAATTATTGTTGGAACTCCTCCATATACCTTTTGAAGTACCGAACCGTCTGTAAGGTAGGGAAGTGATCTGGGAAATCCTTCAGATCCTTTTTTTATACCACAGATTTCGTAAACCACCTGAACAAACGGATCATCTTCGCTGGTAAATACCGGTGTCATTTCAACTAACACTTCAGGCCTGGCATCTTTTCCCAATTCCTCTGTAATCCTTTTTAAAGTTTTATTATGATCTGTTTTTGCTGTTGATCTTATATCTATAGTGAATTCGGCATGATCCGGAACTGAATTTATATTTAATCCTCCGTTCATTTTCCCGACATTAATTGTGGGATATCCCAGCAGAGGATCATATTCGGTTTCAAATCTGAAATCCTTTGCCTTTAAAATTGCAGATGCAGCCTTGTAAACTGCATTATCGCCGAGATGCGGCATGGATGAGTGAGCCGTTTTACCGGATGTTACTACACTAAGATATATGGCTCCCTTATGTCCTGTGGCTGGAATATTTCCTGTTGGTTCTCCTACAATAACTGCACTTGCCTTGCCCGGATTATCAATAGTTCTCATTAACTGCTGTATTCCGATGCATCCCATTTCCTCTGCAGCTGTAAAAATAAGTCTTACTCCACCTTCAGGAACATTATGTTTAAATGCATCTATTGCAGAAAGGATCATTGCAGCAACACCGCCTTTCATATCACTTGAACCTCTTCCCCATATTTTCCCCTCACTTACTTCCCCTGCAAACGGATCATGGCTCCATTTGTTATTACCAAGTGGTACAGTATCAAAATGGCCGGAAAGGACTATTGGCGCTTTGCCTTCTGAAATGCCTTTTTCAGCTATCAGGTGAAGTCTTCCTTTCTCAAACTCAGGTAATCTGACATTGAAACCATTCCCGGTAAGCAGGCTTGCAACATACCTTGCTATACCTTCCTCATTGCCCGGTGGATTTATGTTATTGAATGAAAGTAGTTTTTTTGTCAGTGTTATGAGATCCATAAATTCAGTCATTCTCCTAATAATTCAAAGATAATAATCGCATTCAGTGATAAGCATAAAAACCGGAATAAAATTGAATTTAATTGCCGCTAAATTTTATTTATGCTAATTTGCATTACAGACTATTTAATCTGAATTATTCATGGACTACGGCCTCACCCCCTTGGTCCCCCTCTCCCGATGTGAGAGGGGGATGACTTCCAGAGCCACATCCATCTTGGAATTAAGCCCCTCCCACCTCGGGGGAGGGTTCCGATTGCTATCGGAATGGGGAGAGGTCGACTGGGTCAGGAGTATAAAGCGTATTAAATACATTTATGAATTAATCAAGTTAAATTTCCTCAGAATGATAAGATTTTTTGCAATTGCAGTCT
>CALMJY010000262.1 GCA_937864815.1 uncultured Bacteroidota bacterium | reverse complement strand
GAAGACCAGAAGACCAGAAGACCAGAAGACCAGAAGACCAGAAGACCAGAAGACCAGAAGACCTACCTGCTTATAAAGTATCTCAGAGTAATACTGAATCCTGTTGCTTTTGTTGAAACCTTATCGGCACCTCCAATAAGACTATTGGTAATTCCGGGAGAAGGGGAGAGGTGAAATTCATCCCGTGATTTATATCCTGAAATATCCGTAACCGATCTGCTGTAGAAGAATCCTCCTGAAAGCCGAAGTTTGGGATTAATCACAATGTTTAAACCTGAGTAAACGGTGGCATCAAGCCAGGTCTGTTTCAATTCAGGATCACCTTCTGCATTGACTAGTCTGTTGGAGGAAAAATCATGTAACGGCAGATTCTCAAGAAGTACATTATATTCCTGGTAATATCCCTTGTATGTAAAAAAGCCGCTGTTGGAATAGTTTTTCATAACTGGTATAACTAAATTCATCCCCGGCTCAACAAATATGCTTGCAATTCCACCAAGCGGGATATTTATAATTATATTCAAAGGTATAATCATGGTCTTAAGTGACTGACTCTCATTAATATTTGAAGCTGTAATTCTCAGCTCATATGATTCATTTTCCGAATCCCTGTTCATAAGCGCATCCTGGTATGAGTAAAGTGATATTTCTGCACTGTATGAAGTATAACCGATACCTGACTTAAACCCAAAATATTTTGAGATCAGATAGCCCGCTTCTAAATTTCCATAAAAACTTCTTCCCGAATTTGAACCAGATTCTGTATCCAGTGTCCCCTCATTAATTATCAGGTTAGATTTTAAAGGTCCAGCCGTAATTCCGAAAAAGGCTCCGGGTTTCCTTACAAGCCCCATATCAGTACCCTGTGCATAAATATCTTGACCCACATGAGCAAGGACGATTATTATGATTAAAATGATGATATGTCCGGTTTTTCCTGTCATTATTGAATAACATTATCACCTGGTTACAACAATTTTTGTGCTGTAGCTTTCTTTATTGCCAGTTACAACGTTTATATAATATATTCCCTTTTCAAGATCATTAACAGGTATCTCTGCTATTATTTCACCCTGCGTATTTTTAGTCCGGAATTCAAGGACTTTTTTACCTGCCAGACTTACAACTGAAACAGTAGCTGTTCCTTCTATGGCATCGGTCACTTTCAGTGATACAGTTATTGAGGCAGGATTAGGATATGCAGTAATTGAATTATTTCCTGCAATAGTAAGAATTTTCGACATGTTCTTACATCCTTTAATGTCAACTGTTTCAACGCTGTAAAGTCCGCTCTGTTTTCCTGCTGTAATGTATTGTCCGGTGGCTCCCGGTATCGCTGCTCCTGATTTATACCACTGATATTTGGTAACGGAGTCAGCCGGATTATAACAGATAAGTACATCACCTGACCATTTTGATTTTATACGTGGTACAAGTCCGGTCTGTACCCTTGATGCAGTAGCAGGACTGTAGCTGCTAGTCTTACCTCCTCTGTTAACTGCTGATATCCTGAAATAATATGTCTGCATGTGAGTGAGTCCTGCTATAACCTTTGTTGTATCTGAATTACTACCTGAGGTGGAATCAATCTGAATTACATTTGATGCATCAGGTCCGGCATAAATCCTGTATCTTTTAAAGTAGGGGCTTCTGACCCTGTTCCATTTTAAAGTTACCAGATCGTTGCAGGAGACTGATGTAACGCTTGCAGGAGCGTCCGGTGTCAGTAATCGCTGATCAAGGAATACTGCACCCATATCCATCCTGGTTGTGTCGGGATCCCTGTCATCAGCATCTGCTGTCCAGTCCTTTAAATCTTTATCAAGGTCCGGAGATCCGGCATCCAGACCGGGTGAGTTAGCGGTGAGCGTGTAAATCTTTTTTTGCCTGTCAGTGTAAAGAGGATCCTTACTAATTTCGCCTGTTCCCGCCTGCAGGCCTAGATAATTATTATTGTTTCCGAATACAATATTATAACTGTTTGTGATAGTACTTTCCGCATTAACGGATATTCCCGATCCGCAATGAGAAACTATATTATTTGTGATAAATACTTCGGAGGGAGTATTCTCAACTGAGATACCATTCCCAAGATTATTGACTATCGTATTATTTGTGATGAATAATCTCTTTGTAGATTTCTCATTCCAGCCTGCCACAATACCATGACCTGCATTATCGGATATAATATTATTTGCAATAACAACTTTTTGATCCCCATAGACTTCAATTGCCGAACGATCCGATTCTTTTATAGTGAATCCTTTAATGGTTGTATTGGATTTTCTAAGGGCAAGATGCCCTCCTTTAATTATGGTATTCTCAGGACCGGCTCCGATAAGGCAGATTTCGCCAATATAATCAACGCCTCCCTGGTATATGCCTGGTGCAACGATTACCGTGTCTGAAGTTACTGTCCTGTCAATTGCCTCTTTAAGCGTGTTATATGGCTTCAGCTTTGTACCGTATTCTATACCCGAATTATTTAAAGTATCAACATATAAAGTCTGTCTGCCATCGCTTCTGTATACAAACCTGATATTGTTTATTTCCGATTCATTCCCCCAGTCACCATCATCTGTCCTGATTACGAGAACATAAGCATCGCCATCAGTTAAAGCTGAACCTGTATTGTCCATGTTGTATTTTGCCGACAGCATACCTTTAAGCCTTCCACTGGTCCACATTGTCCTGCTCCAGTCAGGATAATATACTGTTACTTCATATCTTGTTGCCCCTGAAATGGCACTCCATGTAATCGGGAAATCCTGTTGGGTAACAATTGAGTTATGTGGAATATTAAGGTTTTTAGGATAGTCCAGTACAATTTTCAAGGTGTCTTTTATGCTTGTAAGATTGCCCGATTTATCCCTGCATTTCAGAATATATTCACCTACAGGAGGGGGGACGGTAGTGCCGGTTGATACTGTAAACCTGCTGTCTCCTGATGCCCCATCTCCGTTGGTGGCATCATCATAAAGCTTCTGATGATAACTTTCAGGACCGTCGAGCCAGACAGAATCTATATCGCTTAATCCCTGTGGATCTGATACATTTACCCAGCAATCAATGCCCCACCACTCATTTAAATTTCCATCAGCCCAGTGTCTTGATCTCAATTCATTACCAGTGACAATCGGACTTACAGTACTTTGAGAGCAGTAAAAGAGCCTGTTATTCTGTTCCCCGAGGTTACCATCCTGGTCGTAGGCGGTAACACTTAGCAAATAGCTGAATCCGAATTTCAGACTTTCTCCTGCTCCGCCATTCTGATTATAAATAACCGTTGTATCTGTTAAGTTATCCATTCTCCATAGTTCACTGTTCCTGGTACTGTTGACCCGAATAGTATATTTTACGGCACTGGCAACTTGTCTCCAGCTGAAAACTGGCGTGACATTATTGACTATTTCAGTATGCTTAGGTTTCAGATTCCTTGGATAATCAATTACAGAATTTATATTTTTCGTTACCTCACTATAGTTAGCCGATTTATCAGATATTCTGAATTTATAAGGGCCAAGAACCGGGATTGAAGTAGTACCACCGAAGGCCAGGTCAAAACGGCTGTTGTCAGAGGATCTGTTAAGTATATAAGTTTTCTGATCAGGCCCTGTTACGATCACTGAGACAATATCACTCAGACCCTGGGGATCATTGGCAGATGTGCTTAAATGAATATAGTAACTTTCTTCACCTTTGTCCGTTCCGTAATGGCCTGAAATGGCAGATGTGTTGGCAAGGACAGGAGCATTTCCATTTGTAGAATAAATCAGTGAATTCCCATAGTGATAACCATAGTTGCCTTTGGAATCAAACGACCGCAGATCCCAGTAATAAATAGTACCAGTCTTCAGGTTCTGTCCGGTTCCGTTATAGTTGTAAACCACAGAAGTGCCTGAATATATGTTTATTCCACCCCAAACCGGAGGCATTCCATTGGGTGAGACATGAAGCTGATAAAAAACGGTACCGGCTACACTTTCCCAACTGAATGTCGGAGTTGAAATGGTTACAACACTATTTGTTGCAGGTGTTAAATTCCTTGCAAAGTCCATCCAGGAGTATAATGTGTCATAAACGATCGCTGAATTTCCGGATTTGTCTGTAACCCTGAACTGGCATTGTCCAAGCTGAAGCTTTGCAGAACTACGTGGCCAGCCTGAATACCTGCCGTCATTTTCGGGATCACTGAGAACATATATTTCACCACCCGGAGCTGTTAAGACTACATTTGCAATATCTGCTGTACCTTGTGGATCGGATATATCTACCCATACATCATAACCCCAATCCTCGTTGCCCAGATCATCCCCTCCATGATAGGTTACAGCATAATGGTTTCCAATTATTGGTTTTGAAATATCACTTGAATAGACAAACTGCCTCCCGTAATGCTCTCCCCAGTTCGAGTTCTCATCATTTGCTTTAACTGACCAGGTATATAATGATCCATCCTTCAGGGCTTCAGTAGCCATGCCGTTGTCATTAAAAGTGGCAGTCGTTGCTGATCCTGAAAGATCCCCTCTGTACCAAATCTGTTTCCCGGTTTTGTCATTTACCCATATTTCATTTCTGACCGATCCCGTAACAGCATCCCATGTAAATACAGGAGCAGGAGTATTTAATACAGCATTATTTGTGGGATGAACATTCCTTGGATAATCCATAGTGCCTGACAAAGTAGAAGTCTTTTCAACCCAGTTGCCTGATTTATCAGTTGCACGGAAGATATATGTTCCTAACTGTGGCGGACTGGGCATTTGAGAGAACCAACCATCCCAGTAACCATCTCCGTCTGAATCTGATAGTGAATATATAGCTCCACCGGTACCTGTTACCTTAACAGTTGCAATGTCGTTGAATCCCTGTATATCTGAAGTCTGAATACACAACTGCAGAACATATTCTTCTTTACCATAGTCATCACCATAATGAGCCGAACGGACTAACGGATAACTAAGTACGGGAGCCGTAGTGTTTGATGAATAAATAAAAGTCACCCAATAATCCTGTTCTCCGGTATTTCCATCTGCATCATAACAATTTACTTCCCAGTGATGAATACTCCCGTTTACAAGAGCTGCAGTTGCAGTGCCATCATCATTGAAGGTCACTGATGTTGAAGTAATTCCGTTTTTATACCATATCTGGTTGCCGTTTATATCAGCTACAACAACATTATAGCCGGTTATACCAGAAACTGAATTCCAGGAGAATACAGGTGACTGACTGGAAGTTATGCTGTAATGATATGGTATAACATTTCGGGGGTAATCCAGTATGGCTGTAATATTATCAGTAGCTTCTATCCAGTTTCCTGATTTGTCAGTCACTTTAAAGGTATAAACCCCGGTCGTGGGAGGAGTATCGTAATTTGGTGTCCACAAATTCCATACACCATCTGTTTCAGGATCAGTCAGTGTATAAGTAATTGATGTTGGTCCGGTTACGATCACTGAGGCAATGTCAGAAGTTCCCTGGGGATCTGTAACATTAATTGAGAAATACATGCTGTAC
>CALMJY010000261.1 GCA_937864815.1 uncultured Bacteroidota bacterium | reverse complement strand
AGACCAGAAGACAATAAAAAATGAACAAAGAAAAACTATACGGCAAAACTTTAAATGAACTTATTGCAGTATCCCGGCGCTTGGGGCTTCCGGGTTTTGCAGCCCGACAAATTGCCGACTGGCTTTATAAAAAGGAGATCTCCGCTATTGGGGAGATGACCAATCTCCCAAAAAAAACAAGAGAGATCATGGCTGCAGAATACGAATTCGGACTTACAGCTCCCGAGAATGCAGCAGTGAGTGTTGACGGCACAAAGAAGTACTTGTATAAAGTCCTGAATAACAAATACATAGAGACTGCCTATATACCTGAAGATGACCGTGCTACTATATGTGTTTCATCACAGAGCGGCTGCAAAATGGGATGTGTTTTCTGCATGACAGGAAAGCAGGGTTTCCAGGGAAACCTGTCATCAAATGAGATACTGAATCAGTTCAGGAGCCTCCCGGAATTCAGGAAACTTACCAATATGGTTTATATGGGCATGGGAGAACCTCTTGATAATCTGACAGAGGTGATGAAAAGTCTTGAAATACTCACAAGTGAGTGGGGATACGGATGGAGCCCTACACGGATTACAGTCAGCACCGTCGGACTTGTTTCATCAATAAAGGATTTCCTTGAAAGGAGCCGCTGTCATCTCGCAGTGAGTCTTCATTCCCCATTTGATGATGAAAGACAGAACCTGATGCCAGTGCAGCGTACAAATACAGTGAACGAGGTACTTAACATAATCCGGAATTTTGATTTCAACAGTCAGCGAAGGGTTTCATTCGAGTATATCCTTTTTGAAGGTATGAATGATACTCCCCGGCATGTAAAGGAACTGGCCAGGATATTAAATGGTATTAAATGCAGGATCAATATAATCCGTTTCCATGAAATTCCGGGTTCTGAATTTAAAAGCCCCGGTGCAGATGAGACCATACGGTTCAAGGAGGCACTCAATGCAAAAGGTATTCTCACTACCGTAAGATCAAGCCGTGGCGTTGACATTCAGGCTGCATGCGGTTTATTATCAACTATCAATCAGAATAAACCTGCATCCTGAAAATGAGAAACACACTAATCCTTCTTTTTCTGTTTACGTACCTGGGGGCAAAATCCCAGTCTGCTGAATTTGAATCTTTTCTTGCAGATTCGGTAATGACCACTGCAACCGTTTCATTTCTTGTTTCTGATGCAGAAACCGGAGAGGTGGTTTTCTCTCACAATAAGACCACCAGCCTCATACCGGCTTCAACAATGAAGCTTGTAACATCTGCTGCAGCACTGGAACTTCTGGGTCCCACCTATACATTTAAGACTACTGTGGGTTATACCGGCACTGTCAGCAGAGCAGGCCGTCTCGATGGAGACATTATCATATCCGGAGGTGGTGATCCATGCCTGGGATCCGAATATTTCAGGGAACATTACGGGGATTTTACAGATGAATGGGTTGAGGAAATTAAAAAAGCCGGAATAAAGAAGATCAGGGGAAAAGTAATTACAGATGATTCATACTATGACTATGAGCCGGTGGCACCAAGATGGTTGTGGGAGGATATGGGAGTATATTACGGAGCAGGTGTGTACGGATTATCTGTATTCGATAATAGTTGTAAGATAACTGTAAAAGCATCGCCTGACAGTACCGTTGTTGATATACTGGGAATAACTCCCGAACTTTATGGATATTCTTTTACCAACAGGCTGAAAGCATCCGGAAGCCGGGAAAACTGGTATGTTTATTCTGCACCTTACAGTACAGCAGGATGGCTTTCGGGAACAATTCCAGCAAGCCTGGACGAACTTATAATTGATGCTTCAATTGCTGATCCACCTCTACTGATTTCAAGAATGCTGCATGATAAACTCAGGTCAGCAGGTATAGATACTGATTCCGAGCCATCAACTGTAAGACTTGAAAATAAAAAACCCTCAGGGAACATTACCCTAATAACTGAAACAGTCTCTCCCCTGCTCTCCCTTATTACGGATGTACTGAATAAGGAGAGTGTCAACCTTTTTGCAGAACATTTTGTAAAGGAACTTGGAAAACAATACAGGGGAAATGGAACCACAGCAGACGGACTGGATGTAATTAAAAATTACATTTTCAGCACCGGTGTCGATACGACGGGTTTGTTTTTTGAGGATGGAAGCGGTCTTTCTTCCAGGAATGGTCTGACGTCAGAAAGCCTGGTTAATCTGCTAATCCATATGAAAAAAGAAGGCAAATACTTCTCTGAATTTTATTCTTCATTGCCGGATGCCGGCATCAACGGAACTCTTTCCGGATATTTTTCCGATCCTGTATTTCAATCGAACCTTAAAGCAAAGAGCGGTTCAATGACAAGAGTCAGATGCTATGCAGGTTATTTCACGGCATCTACTGGCAGACAGATGGTTTTCAGTATTATGGTGAACAATTTTCAGGGCACACAAAAACATATTATTTCCCATATTGAAAAAGTTCTGAAGGAAATAACAGTCAGTTACTGAATACCAGAAAATCTTTATTGAATTCTCAGGCTGTTATGCGTCTATTTTTGCATACTTCGCATGAGTTTCAATGAACTCACGTCTTGGAGGAACCTCATCTCCCATTAACATTGAGAAAATATGATCGGCTTCTGCAGCACTTTCAATGGTTACCTGCCGTAGTGTCCTTGACTCAGGATTCATTGTGGTTGACCAGAGCTGCTCGGCATTCATCTCACCAAGACCCTTATATCTCTGAATAGAAACTGATGACTCCTTACCCTGTCCCATTTCAAGTATTGCATGCTCGCGGTCTTCCTCTGACCAGCAATAACGTTCTGACTTGCCTTTCTTTACAAGATAAAGAGGCGGAGTTGCAATGTATATATTACCCCCTTTAATAAGGTCAACCATATACCTGAAGAAGAAAGTCATGATAAGAGTGGTAATGTGCGATCCGTCAACGTCGGCATCTGTCATGATTATTATTTTATGATAGCGCAGGCCTTCTATATTAAGGGCTTTACTGTCTTCATCGGTACCGATATTAACACCAAGGGCAGTAAAGATATTCTTGATCTCCTCGCTCTCAAAGATCCTGTGCTGCATTGCTTTTTCCACGTTGAGTATTTTACCTCTCAGGGGCAGAATAGCCTGAAAACGGCGATCCCTTCCCTGCTTTGCAGTTCCACCTGCAGAGTCACCCTCAACAAGATAAATCTCACATTTTGAAGGATCTCTGTCTGCACAGTCTGCAAGTTTTCCGGGCAAACCTGAACCTGAAAGAACATTTTTCCGCTGCACAAGCTCTCTGGCCTTACGTGCAGCATGACGTGCTGTCGCAGCAAGTATAACCTTCTGAACAATAACCCTTGCATCTTTTGGATTCTCTTCCAGGTAATTTGTAAGTGCAGTGCTAACAGCCTGGTCAACAGCTCCCATCACCTCATTATTCCCCAGTTTGGTCTTTGTCTGACCTTCGAACTGTGGTTCCTGGACTTTCACCGAGATAATTGCAGTAAGTCCTTCCCTGAAATCATCACCATTAATATCAAACTTAAGTTTTGATGTTGCCCCTGAATCTTCAGCATACTTTTTAAGGGTACGGGTAAGGCCTCTCCTGAATCCGGCAAGGTGTGTTCCTCCTTCTATGGTATTTATATTGTTAACATAGGAATAGACATTCTCTGAGAATGAGCTGTTATACTGTAAAGCAATTTCAACAGGAACTTCCGTTTTATCGTACGTAATATGAATTACTTTATCAATTATTCTTTCCCTGTTGGCATCAATATATCCAACAAATTCCTTAAGCCCGTCCTCTGAACGGAATTCCTCATACCTTGGAGTGCCACCGTTTCCGTCCTCCAACAACTCCCTTTCATCCTTGATTGTAAGAAGGATACCTTTGTTCAGATAGGCCAGTTCACGAAGACGTGCTGCAAGGATCTCGAAATTGAAATCGGTTGTCTGAAATATTGTCCCGTCAGGCTTAAAAGTAATTTCGGTACCTGATTTATCACTTTTTCCAACCACCTCTACCTGTGTAGCCGGCTTTCCTTTTCTGTAAACCTGCTTAAATACCTGTCCCTCACGCATTACAACTGCTGTAAGTTCATCGGAAAGGGCATTTACGCAGGATACACCAACACCGTGAAGACCACCTGAAACTTTATATGAGTCCTTATCAAATTTACCACCGGCATGAAGCACTGTCATAACAACCTCAAGTGCAGATTTCTTTTCCTTTTCCATCATGCCTGTCGGAATACCCCTGCCGTCATCACTAACAGTAACTGAACCATTTTCGTGAATTACAACATCAATCCGCCTGCAATAGCCTGCCAGTGCTTCGTCAATAGAGTTATCAACTACTTCATAAACAAGATGATGAAGACCTTTTACACCAATATCACCAATATACATTGCAGGTCTTTTTCTCACTGCCTCAAGACCTTCAAGCACCTGAATATTATCAGCTGAATATTCAATACTGTCCTGCAATTTCTTTTCCTTTTCGTTCATACTATTTAAAAATTAAACCTTTTGTTATTAATAAATAATCACTTAAAAAAGGACTCGTTTTCCGACCTCTTTTCTATAATCAATAACAGAAAATCAGGTGATTTAATCAGAGTTGTTTTTTGCAACATTTCAGTACCTCATCCAACTTCACTTTTTCTCTTTTAAATTATTGATAATATGATTATTAATTAACCGGACAAATATACGGAATAAAAACGGTTTTTATGCAAAAAATGAATAAAAATAATGCACTTTTTTCACCAAGAAATTAACAGTTTTAATTGTCTGATTGTCTTGCAGTCCTGCAGTCCGGCTGTCAGTATGAATTCAGCTCAAATTGTAACATTTGTTACAATTTCCAAAATATGACTGTTAAAATAATTCCTTTTTACAAATCCACCCCTAAATCCCCCAGGGGGGACTTATTGAAAGCCAATGTTTTGTAAAGCCCCCCTTGGGGGGCATAGCCGTCAAGTTAAGGAAATTATATACTGAATTGAAGGATTAATATACGTTCCCCCTACTTCAAAAGCCAATCTTTAGTCACATATTATTTATATATTTTCTCACTA
>CALMJY010000260.1 GCA_937864815.1 uncultured Bacteroidota bacterium | reverse complement strand
ATCCGCATATCGAAAGGGAGTATTATTCAGGAGCTTTCCTTACAAATTATGTTTGTGTTCAGTGCGGGAAGGAATTTACTATAGCTCAGAAACTGGAGATAGATGAAGAGAGAAAACTATTCATCAGAGATCTTCCTTAAATGCTTTGGGAAAGCATCATTATAACCAGATTGTATGACCGGCCTGATCACATAACCCCGTTACCAGTCGCCCATCGCCTGTTGCCTGATTTATATCCTTATTCCAATAACAAGAATATCATCCGTCTGATCCTCGTCATTCTCTTCCCTCCATTTTTCAATCTCTTCATAAAGAACATCACTTTGTTCCGGCATGGTCAGAGCCTGTATGCTGAGAAGAAGAGATTTGAATCTTGACCTCTGATATTTCTTGTGCAATGGTCCCCCGAACTGATCGGCATATCCGTCAGAGCAAAGGTAGATTGTATCTCCGTGTTTCAATTGTATTGTTTCTGATGAATACTCTGGACTAATTCTTTCAGTATCCTTTGTTACAATAGTTAAGGGAATATAATCCTTTATTTCCCCTTTGCTCACATGGTAAAATGGAATTCTTACGGAGGAATAGGTAAGCCTGTTGGTTAAAATATCCAGGTTGCACATAACAATGTCCATATCATCCGACAGTCCGGTTTCGTCTTCATCCCACCTCAGAAACCTGTGAACTTTTGAAAAAAGATGTTGCAGTATTGCATCTGGCAAGGTAATTTTCAGCTCATTTACAGCCTGGTCGGTTATCCCGTATCCTATAGTGCTGAGAAGGGCTCCGGGTATTCCATGTCCTGTACAATCGGCAGCTGCAAATACAACCTGGTTGTCAATGCGACTGAAAAAATAGAAATCACCTCCCACAATATCTTTTGGTTTGTAGAGTACAAAACTGTCGGGGAAACACTCTCTTACATAGAGATCATCCGGAAGAAAGGTCTTCTGAATATGCCGGGCATAGTTATAACTTCCCTGTACCTCACTGATTGTTTCCTCTATCTTCCTGTTTATTATCCTGATCTTTTCATTTATCTCAGGAAGGCTGGCAGCCATTTCCTTTATCTCTTCATTTAATCTACGGGTTTCATTGAGAAGCTTGTGAATGCTGCTGTGTGGTTTTATTGAATATGACAGATTTTTTATCAGATCTGGATTTACAGGATATGCTTCATATTCTATGTCGTGAAGGAGTGCTGGAATTAATCTTACCAGCTCACGGTCTTTCTCTTTTTCATGTTCAGCCAGTTCTTCAAATGGTATGAGGCCCGGATGAATCTTGCTGTTATTGTCTTTAACATTTCCATATATCCAACCATTAAGCCTTTTGTCCCAGCTCCACCTTATGTGTTCCACCCTGGCCATAGTCTCAATTTCTTCAGGATTAAGATGAAGGACTGGTGCCTTGAACCCTTTCCTGACACGTCTCATTTTATAACCGATTGACAGAAGCTTGGTGGGAATATGAAAAGCATTGTCTTTGTTTGAAATCTTAATATCCTCTGAAAGACTTTCATAATCAGTTGAATACAGATTTTGTATATCACCAGGATAGAACTGGTTAACTGTTTCCGGTGAATCATCAGAGGCAGTATTTTTTCTTATCTCCTGAAGATACCTGGAATGGATTGCCCTTGCCAGTTTTTTGATTGTGATTGCATCGATTGCTGATATCTCATCAGTTCTGATAATCTCAAAACCTATTTTCTTGAGTTGTGGTGGTAATAGGTAATTGAGCTCCCTGAAAAACCATTTTCTGGCATCAGGCATTTCTTTATAAGTTACCTTTCGTCTGTTGATTCTTCTCCTGGTTTCCTGAATTTTTTTCTGAACTGGTCCGGCCGCTGCTGATTCAAGAAAATATTGATCGTGGTCAATAGCAGCAAGTTTTTCAATTTCCTGGTCGGTAATAATACAGGTTCTGCAAAACTCATCATAGGGTCTGATAT
>CALMJY010000259.1 GCA_937864815.1 uncultured Bacteroidota bacterium | reverse complement strand
AGAAAAGACTTGAAGAGAAGGAAGAGGTCTTAAATAAGATATTAGAAACAGAAAAGCTTCTAAATAATTTTGATAAGTTCCCAGAACTAAAAACAAAAAAAACTCTACTTGAAAATGAGATTAAATCTTTAAATGATAAAATTGATCAAAAGGATGTTGAGGAGAGAATTAATTTTTCAAAAAAATGGATGCTTAAAGGGCTAACACCGTTACTAAAAGACGCTGGAAAACAGCTAACTGAATTTGAAGTTTGGAGGCAAAAACAGATTAAGAAGGAAGTATCACTGCCCGAAGATGTCCCAGGTGATCAATATATACAATTAATGTTAGATGCTAAGAGGTGTTTGTTGTGTGAAAGAGAGGCTCATGAGGATTCTGAGGCCTACTTGGCAATTAAAAATAAGCTTAATAGAAGGCCAAAATCGGAATTATTAAATCCAGAAATGGAGGATCTTAATAATAAAGTTAACACTTTAAAATATTGGCCAAAAAAGATTTTATCAAAGTTAGATGATGTTGATGAAGAGATTAAAACTTCAAAAAAAAGTATTCAAGATTTAATTAAAACTAGAAACGAAAAAATAGAGCAACAGAAAGAAGTCATTTCTGAAATTGAGAATGTACAAAAGAAATATAACATTAATTTAGATATTGCTGCTGCTGATTCAGTTAAGAACAGAAATAGTTTTAAATATTTCACTGAACGGAAGAATGAATTGACAATAGAGATTGACCATATTGAAAGAAAAATTGGT
Source organism: uncultured Bacteroidota bacterium (assembly GCA_937864815.1). Taxonomy (GTDB): domain Bacteria; phylum Bacteroidota; class Bacteroidia; order Bacteroidales; family VadinHA17; genus LD21. The sequence goes on along the minus strand of CALMJY010000259.1, from coordinate 19,394 downwards.
GAATTTGAATCAGAAATTAAAAAGAACAATGATGAACTGAATAAATTAAGTGGAAAGAACTCTGAGAAAATACCAGAAGTTGAGCTGATTAAGTACTCTGAGCTTCTAAGAGATTTAATTAAGAAAGTTAGAGAAAACGAATATAAAGAGCTAGTAGCAGACATAGAAAAAAGAGCGAACAAACAATATAGGAAGATTGCTGAAGTGAATAATTCTATTAAAGGTGTTATTAAAATAAATCCTGATACAAATATTATTAATGTATATGATGAGGATGGAAAACCTTGGATTCCGAGTACAGGTCATCTAACATTAATAAAAATGTCAATTATTAATGCAATAATTACAAAATCAAATGAATATAAAGGACAATCGTTCCCCTTTATTACTGATGCTCCATCTTCATCTCTAGATGATCCTACGACTCGAAGTTACTCCGAAGTAATTTCAGATATTTTTGAGCAAAGCATAATAATGACAAAGGATTTAATCAGTATTAAGAGCGAATTAAGCAAGGACTCAAGAGTAAAAAAATTAATGATATTAGAAACAAAGACAGAAGGGGTTGACGGTAAAGCAACACTATCAAATACATACACAACAATTAAAGTTATAAAATAAGATGGGCTTAATTGAAGAAATAACTGGACTCGCCCCAAAGTTTCTTGAAAGTAATAGAGATGCAGTTCTTGAAAAGTTTTCAAGGAAAATGGAACAAGCTAAATCACATCGAAAGTATTTTTCGCAACTTTGGGAAGCTTATGCCTGGGCATCTATAATTGGTTTTATTAATAATAAGCCTTTAAAATTGGATCCTACAAGCAAGACTGATAGTGTAAAAAGTGATGCATTTAAGTTTAGTGTAATTTTAAATAATGGTGAAGATGTCGCATACGCTTTGATTTTAGCAGCTATCGCAAAGTCAGATAAAGGATTTAAGATTTTGGAAACGCCAAATGAAATAATACAGATCATATCAGAATATGCGAATGGTGGTTTTCAGATAATCAAAGAAAAAATAGCTGAAGACCCAAATATTTTTCAAAATCCCAACGATTATATTAAAGAGTTACTTGAAAGAAAATGATTTTATAGGATATTAATTTCTCCATGACCAATTGGGTATGAAACCCATATTAGTAGCAATTTGTATTAATGGTCTAATATTTTCTGAAAGAGTCCTTATAAACATAGGTTTCTCAATCCGTGCAATATCTGAAATACTTTCCTTAAATAAGGTGGTATAATCTTCTAGATTCTTTTCCTTTAATGTCTTCCAAACAATATGAAAAGCATCAAAGTGAATTTCGCCTAATTTCTCTATGTACCGTTGTGATGGTAACTTATCTCCTTTGGAAGAGTTAATCTGATGGGGAACTGGAACTAGATTCCAAAGTTGGTCATGAGCCACGAAGCTCCACGGAAGAAAATGATCGATGCTATAATTATCAGTATTTATTTCTTCATCGGAATATATGCATTTAAGATTTATTTTACTCTCCAGGTATGTATCCCAATACAATCTGGCGGATTTTAAAGCCCTCATTTCTGGTTGAAATAATTTTTCCGAAATACTTGGGACGTTAGGATTCTTTTTTTGTAAAAACTTAATAAGATTCCAGTATGAAAAACTTTGTAATATTGGAAGATGTTTAATTAGATATTGTTCCCATAAGTTGTTTATCTCAATAGATCCATCTATTATTCTATAGATACTTGCAGAGGACTCATTAGTAAAATATTGGTTGGATAGAGAAGTAATTAAAGCATTTTTCTTTGTATCAAGAATCCCTGCAGTCTCATCTATAAACCATGGTGAAATAAATCTATAGGGAACATATCTAGATAATTTTGCAATAATGTGTTTTATTTCTCGATCATCTTTTCTATTAATAAGATCCAATTTCAATTCCTGTCTTTTTATATCCATTGGGTAGCTGAAATTGTTTTGGAGCTTCAAAATAAAAATTGAGAATTGGTCTAGTTCACCAAACGAGAGTTTGAAATAATTGATAGGGTACCAAGCTGTAGCTATCATATCAATTACAATATGGTCAATTGGAATATTTTTCCCAGGATTTAGTTTGATGAAGTCTAGGATTGATAGAAACCAATAGTATTTGTATGAATTTGTAGTGCTATTGAAAACAGCAGACAATTTTTCAATGGGTAGGTATTCTGAATAAGGTAACTTCATCCCTAACTAATGATTTCTTCACAATTAAAGGTAGAAATATTTTGCCTATTTAATGTTTTATGGATTTAAGTAAACTAAATACTCAATAAATATTTTTCTTGAAAAAAGTACTTGAATTGGTTGAATTAGTACTCGAACTAATTATTGTAAAATACTAATAATCAACTAGTCTTTAAAGTATAAAAAAATTGTTGACGGTATTGATGACATAAAAATAAACTGATAATTCTGGAGGTGAATTACTCCTCAGTCTCCTTATCCGTAAAATACACATAACACCCCTTCATCCCCCGTGGTCAGTAGAGTCCGGTAAATATTCCTATCATGTTTTTCAAAGTTCTCCGGACTTCTTTTGAGCATTGGGTCCCTGGTTGCAGTGATATGCTTCGATCTCCCCATCACCCGGTCTCCCGCCCAGCTCCCCCCATCGATCTTTCACCAGATGCCTCCAACAATCCGACAGATACCTTCAACTACCTGTCAGATCCTTTCAATAACCTGCCAGATCGATTCAACGACTCGCCAGATCGTTAAAACGACCAGTCAGATCATTTCTCTGATCCGCCGGATAGCTTCAATGACCAGTCAGATCGATTCTCTGACCTGTCAGATCTCTTCCCGGCGTCGCCAGATCTCGTTTATCAGCAATCAAATACCATATTTCAATGAGAAACTGCCATTGCGGCAGTATTAGATGTTTTTGCTTCGCTGTAATTGATTGGAATTGGTCCTCCTTCGTCGGACGTAATTCGGCTTCGCCGTAATATGCCTTCGGCGTAATTCGGCTTCGCCGTAATATACCTTCGGCGTAATTTATAGTAATTTGCTTCGCGTAATTATTACAATGAATTACAATGAATTACAACTGAATGACAACTGAATGTTGGAGCGATAGCGGAAATCCCGCCCTAGCGGGAACAACTGAATGACAATTGAATGACAATTTCTTTCAGCTCTTCCTCAGTCTTGATATAAGGTACAAACAGCATATTATCACCACAGCATCAATAAGGAACATTATTGTAAGCATTGTATCCCAGTTCCTTACTCCGATTTTTGTAAAACCAATTATCAGCCCGATGAACGGAAAGATAACTCCAAGGTATTGTCCGGGCCTTTTATCAAGTATAAGCAGAACACCTGTAAGCAGATAGGCAACTGCAAATATCAGCATTGGAAGTGCATCGGGATTCTTTGGATCGGTAAACATCGGCAATAAGTGGAGTATTCCGGTCAGCACCATCAGACTTCCGGCAGTTAAACGGATTGTTTTCATATTAAAGCTCTTAGAGGTGATTATTATTACTCTAAATTAAGACAATCTGAAGGCAAAGTCAATTATTTTTTCATTATTGTTATGGTAATAATGGTTGTCATTTAGCTTCGCTGTAATTTGCCTTCGGCGTAATTCGGCTTCGCCGTAATTCATAGTAATTTGTCCCGCATTAACATCTCCTTCACAAGAAAATACCGGATTTTCTCCTCTTCAGAGGATATGTGCGCTGCGACAGAGGGGTGATTGACCATGATTTCTTCAACCCTTAGCGTCTTAGCGTCTTTGCGAGGGATTTTTATCTGCGAAGATCAGCGTGATCTGCGGGAAATCCTTTTTAACCACTGAGTTACACAGGGTTTAACACGGAGTTGCACTGTTTTTATTACCCAAACCAGATTAATGTAGAATTTATAGCGTCTCTCAGCTTTATATTCACTCCTGTCTCCTCAGCATATTGATTCCATTTCTTTACCGATTCATTTACCCGGGTAATAATCTGAGGAGCTTTTTTGATATTCATCTGTTTTGCCACCGAAAGAAAATCTTCACGGGTAATATTTTGCCTTTTACCATTTACGCTGAGTGACTGCTGGCTTACCCACGAACTGCCCGGTCGGTATGAGTGGCAGAGATCAAATGCCGGTGAAAGCCTCCACTTACCGGTCTTATCCATCAAAAAAGCAAAGTTTTTGGTGTGATCATCGCAATTGCGCGAGAGAACATTGAACACCATCCTCCGGTAAAGCTGTTCCGCATCAGGGTAGGGGAGACCAAGCATTCTCATAGTCTCAAAGAGCTGCTCATAGCTGTAAGACAATATGTCGTTGAAATCATAGTGCTGAATTGCACAGAAACTCTGCATATGGATTTTCTCATTATCAGGTTCCCGGTCAAACCTTCTTGTCATAAAATGTGCTCTTCCGTTCTCTTCAATTAAACGGCACTCATTCATTTCAATACCTGCCTCTTTGGACATCAGATGATAAGCCATTTCAACACGTCCGTACCCATGTGCGGTACCGAACTGGCTGTCAGTAACACCATCGAACTTGATAAGCCAGTGCGTAAAGCCCTTAGGCGCAAGCACCTGCCCGCTGCGTACCTCCTTTGTTTCAGGATTATAGGCAATAATGGCTTTTGCCCTTGCCCCGCCTGCCGATGTGCTGATCTTCAGAATGTCGAGCAATGCTTTTTCTTCATTATCAGAAAGACTGGTTGAGAAATTCTGCCGGCCGGAAAGAATATCATTTGCTATTTTCACCAGGTCGCTTATCTCAATTTTCACCGATCTGTCTGATATCCGGGGTTCATTAGGTTCAAACTCCAACGCACCCATCCCTCTTTTGCCAATGAAGCATAGCATCTCAACCGGATTCAGGCTGTTTGAAGGGCGACCTCTGCGTGCCAGCCAGTTATTTATGATCTCATTTCCATACCGGTCAGGCAGGGCATCAGCCAGCAATCCGGGAAGTCCCTTAAATGCCTGACTGTTTCTTAATTCCGGAAAGGAGTAGATCCTCCCTGCGGCTTGCAATCGTGGCATCATCAATGGCGACAGATCCCATTCTTTGCTTATAAAGGAAGGGTCAAATTCAAATGCTGCTGTACCTGTTGCTGCATCCCAGGCAACTGCCCCTGCACGCTTATCCCATATATTTACATAAGCTGTTTCCATTGTTACCAGTCACTTTCAGGTTTCAATACCGATTTGCCGGTTTTTGTTTTCCCGGCTCTGGACCTCTTTGATCGTTCCATTACAGCAAGCTGCAAAGGGCTTATCTGCTGCCTTATCTGAAACTCCTGAAGCCTGGGAAGAAGCTTTAGTGCACGTAAAAGCTGGATAAAAACAATAAGACTTATATTTTCACCTCTCTCAAAAAGGCTTAATGTTGATCGTACAATACCAGCTTCTCTTGCCAGTTGCTCCTGTGTTTTGTTCTGCTGAAGCCTGTTATGCCTGATAAATGCTCCAAGAGCCTCCAATATGGAGGTGTCGCTTGCAGCGGTCCAGTTTATGTTTGAAATATCAGTCATTATGTGTCTTATATGTTAATAATGTATGATATATCATGCAAATATACTAAATATTTATTTCATTGCAAATATATTTTTATCCGGTATCTCACAAACATTGAATGATTCCATCAATCCCTTGCTTCTTTGAGTCTTTGCGGGAAATCCTTTTGTAACCACAGTGTTGCACTTTTTTTATTTTAAGTTCAACTGCCGTACCCCCAAACCCTTCGAACCATCGCACCGTCGAACCGTCGCACTGTTGTACCGCCGCACCATTTTTACATATTTGGATATTTACTTTCCATTCTGTAATTTTGAACTAACGCTCGCTGCGTTATAATACAAGAGGCTGGCATCATTTAATTGAGGATTAAAAAAATTAATCTACTGCTAAATTATTTAAGAAATCTATATACAACTTATTAACCTATAGCTTAATTTTGTGAAACGAAAATGTGAACATATTATTTCGACAAGAGATGGCAGAAGGTCTATTTATGTGGATTCTGTTAATAAAAGGGAGATAATTGATTATTTGTACCAGGATGAAAGACATGGTAAAAAATTTAAATATATAACTGAAATCATTCTGGGAGGGTACAGGAATACAGCCCTGTATGATAAGGAAGATATTAATGAAAAGAGTAGGGGTGTAACCGCTATGAAGTTCTTTAAAGGTCAGGAAAATGACCGTATTTATTGTAAAGAAATAAGAACTCAAACAGGAACATTCATTGTGGTAGCAGCAATCTTACACAGACGAAAGAAGAGTATTGGACTTTCAGCAAAAGAAATAGCATTGATTGAAAAAGTGGGAGGATATCAGTATGAAATTTAAAGATAAGTACAAAACAGAAAGTGAATTTGAAGAACTGTATAATTTCAGGGATGAAAAGGAAGAGCTTGATCATGAGGCACATATGATAATGTTCAGATTCCTGAGTGAGATTGATGAGAATCAGCTTACAGGTAGCAAACTAAAGAAAAAGGAACTTGCATCAAGATTAGGTGTTTCCCCAAGTTATATAACACAGCTTTATAACGGGGATAAGCTACTGAACTTTACTATGCTTGCAAAGATTCAAAAGGTGTTTGATATAACCTTTGAAATAAAAGCCAGAAGAAATAATTCTTCTCAAATCCAAAACATGAAGAATAAAGTAAAGGCAGGGAATTATGCAGATCAGGTGGCAGAGCAAAAAGCGGTTTACAGGAAAAAGACATAAGCTGTTCAGATCATGACCTGATTCTCATATCACCTCTATCAGGATTCTTTTGTTAGTATGCAAATCTGCGTGATCTGCGGGAAATCCTTTTTAACCACTGAGTTACACGGGGTTTAACACGGAGTTGCACTGTTTTTACTCCGTGAAACTCCGTTTTAACTCCGTGAATCTCCGTGGTAAAATCTAAATATTTCTCAGGCAAAAACCCACCCCCAACCCCTCCCAGGAGGGGAACTTATATCATGGAACCCTCGAACTATCGAACCTAGAACCCGGAACTAAAACGAGACAACATCCCCCTGCCCTTCAAAGTGGGAATAGTTACATAGAACCGTCGAACCGCCGCACCGAAAATACCCATACCTTTAAAATATAATTCATCCTCATACGTCTATGGAATTATAGATCCTTTAATAATGAGTCCAAAAGAATCGGAAAAGATCACAGCAGCCTATAAGAAAGAGCATAACCGTATGCTCGGATATATAAGGAAGCGGATCCCTGTAAGTGTGGAGGCGGAGGATATTCTGCAGGATATCTTTTACCAGCTCACAGTAGGATTCAACGACATAAGAAGGATCGAGAACCTCACAGCCTGGCTCTATAAAGTGGCTGATAACCGTATCACCGATCTTTTCAGGAAAAAGCGGCATGAAACCTTGAGCTATAATGATGCTGTTTCTGAAGGAGAAGATGGTCCACTTACCCTTGAAGAGATACTTCCGTCAGTGGGAACAAGCCCTGAAGACGAAGAACTGAAGGAGCTGATATGGGAGACAATAGACGATACACTTTCGTCGCTGCCGGAGGAGCAAAGCAGTGTGTTCATTGACAATGAGTTTAATGATATGAGCTTTAAGGAGATCTCAGGGAAAACCGGTGTGGCGATCAACACCCTGATCTCCAGAAAGCGTTATGCAGTGCTTGCATTGCGTAAGAACCTTGATGAATTATATAAACAAATAAAAAATAACTAGTATGAAAGCGTTAAAAGTATTAAAGTATGTTGGATTCGGAATCCTTGGTATTGGTTTTGTAATTCTTTTGGTATTTGGTGTCCAGGCACTATGGAACTGGCTGATACCTGAGTTGTTCAATGGTCCGGTACTTACCTTCTGGCAGACAGCCGGGTTGTTCATCCTTTCGAAGATACTGCTTACCGGGGTTGCTCCGGGCTCAAAGCACAATCATAAGAAAGAGTGGAGAAGGAAGTGTGAGGAGAAGTACAATCAGTCTATGCAGGAAAGGATGTCTGCTTCTGCGGCAGAGCAGAGTATTTAATATTCCTGTTTCTTTTTAACCACGGAGTTGCACGGAGTTTAACACAGAGTTGCACTGTTTTATTACTCCGTGAAACTCCGTGGTAAAAATATAAATATTCGTCGAATAAAAAACCCACCCCCAACCCCTCCCAGGAGGGGATCCCTATTGGCGCACCGTCATACCGCCGCACCGTCGCACCTTTTTTCCTCCGCCAATGCAACATCTCGGTATAAAAAGAGTCATTGGGTAAATCATTTTAAAAAGCTAACTTTATTTCCTTCCTCAAAAACAATTAATCATGAATCAGAAGAGATCCATTAAGGCTGCCATCATTCTGCTGATGGTATTTGTCACATTATCCGTTCAGTCCCAGCCGGCCAAAACAAAAGCAATGACTGCGGAATTCGATAAGATGCTGTCGGCACAGTTTAAAACCGGAGAGACAGGCTGCGCGGCACTTGTTGCAGTAAAGGGCGAGATAATTTATAAGAAAGCATTTGGCATGGCTGATCTTGAACTTAACGTTCCCATGCAACCTGATATGATCTTCAGGGTGGGATCAATAACAAAACAGTTCACTGCCATTGCAATACTCCAGCTTATGGAACAGGGGAAACTATCCCTGCAGGACGATATCACGAAGTTTATCCCCGATTATCCCACCCAGGCCCATACGATAACAATCGAGCACCTGCTTACACATACCTCCGGTATAAAAAGCTATACAGGTGTTCCCGATTTTCAGAAATATATTAAGGAGGACCTCAGTCCTGCCGAAGCTATCGACAAGTTCAAAAATCTGCCAATGGAATTTGCACCCGGCACGAAATGGAATTACAATAACTCAGGATTTTTCCTTCTGGGATATATAATTGAAAAAGCATCAGGGAAAACATATGCTGAATATATTGAGGAAAACCTGTTCAAACCTGCCGGTATGACAAATTCACTATATGGCAATGATAAGATTATCCTCAGGAACAGGGCCAGCGGTTATCAGACTGATGGAGATAAAACGGTTAATGCCGACTATCTGAGCATGCTGCTTCCCTATGCGGCCGGTTCAGTTATGTCTACTGTTGAGGACCTGTACAGATGGAACAGAGCTCTTATCTCTTATAAAATTGTAAAAAAGGAGACTCTCGATAAGGCATTTACTGAGTATAAGTTATCGGATGGTAAAGGCACCAGCTATGGTTACGGATGGTTCCTCAGACAGCTGCAGGGAAGTCCCACAATTGAGCATGGGGGTGCAATTAACGGTTACCTGTGCAATGGCATTTATCTTCCGGGAGAGGATATATTTGTTGCGGTATTTTCAAACAGCAACGGAAAATCACCCGATCTGGTCTCAATGAAAATGGCAGCCCTTGCACTTGGTAAACCACTGAATTATAAAGAGATCCCTGTAAGCGAAGATATTCTGAAACAGTACACCGGGGTATATGAAGATGAGAACAGCAATCAGCGATTCATCACATGTGATAGCAGTAAGCTTTTCTCCCAGAGAGGGGGAGGTAAGAAGTACAGATTAAGGGCTATGGAAAAAGATAAGTTCTTTTTCGAAGACTCATTCACCACAATAATTTTTAAACGCAATGAATCAGGTACTGTAAACGAAGCTGTTACAGACGACAGGGGTACACAGACAATCTGGAAAAAGAGTGATAAACCACTTCCGTCCCATGTTGAGATAAAGCTGTCGCCCGAAATACTAACGCGATACGTGGGTAATTATGAGCTGATGCCTGGTTTTGTACTGGCCATAACTGTTGAGGGTGAGAAGATCTTCTCTCAGGCTACAGGTCAGGGTAAGATTGAGATCTTTCCTGAAAGCGAGACGAAATTCTTTCTGAAGGTTGTGGAGGCAACCCTTGATTTTGTTAAGGATGATACCGGTACTTACAGCAAGGTTATCCTGAACCAGGGAAAGGTAAGGATGGAGGGGAAAAAGAAATGAGACGGAAGGCGGAGGGGAAAGCCGGTAATCAGTAATCGGTGATCGGTAAATAGTAATTTGTCCGTCTTCCGGCGGACGTCATTGGTTGTCATTTGCCCTTCGGGCGTCATTAGTTGTAAAACATTTGAATGACAATTAATGACAATGAATGACCATCAATGACTATTGTATGACAATAAATGACAACGAATGACAACGAATTACACAAACTTTGAAAATTCCTGGGGAAACCAGACAAGAGCAGAATCATATGCAAAGCTTGAATTCCCCAATACATACTACCTGGCTTACCGCGATCTGCCGGAGATAATATCAAAGCATGTAACAGGTAACAGGGCAATCGATTTCGGTTGCGGAACAGGGAGGTCAACAAGATTCCTTAAAAAGCTGGGATTTAATGTAACAGGGATAGACATCTCCGCCGAAATGCTTGCAAATGCCCGGAAATTTGATGAAGGGGGTGATTACCGGATAGTTACAAACGGTGAATACAGTCACCTCGGGAATGGGCAGTACGATCTGGTGCAGTCAATCTTCACATTTGATAATATACCTGGCTGGCAGATCCGGACTGAGATACTGACCGGTCTGAAGGATTTGCTGAAGCCCTCAGGTAAAATTGTCTGCCTCGACTCCACCCCTGAACTTTATACCAACGAATGGGCTTCATTTACTACGAAAGATTTCCCTGAGAACTGGCATGCCCGGACAGGAGATATTGTCCGTGATATAATGCTTGATGTTGAAGACCGCAGGCCTGTTGAGGATATCTTCTGGACAGTGGAGGATTACCATAAGTTATTCTCTGATGCCGGATTGATCCTTGAGGCTACATATACGCCGTTGGGATACAGCGATGAACCATTTGAGTGGAAATCGGAGTTCAGTATTGCTCCGTGGATGATATTTGTACTTCGTCGCGGGATGTAGTTCAACTGCTGGGTAATTTGCATTTCGGAGTTTTTTAACCACGGAGTTTCACGGAGTAATAAAACAGTGCAACTCTGTGTTAAACTCCGTGAAACTCCGTGGTAAAAATTTAAATAAACTACCAACCATTGAACCCGGAACACGGAACACGGAACTGTCATGGAACGACATCCCCCTGCCCCCTTCAAAGGGGGAATAGTTACATAGAACCGTCGAACTGCCCTACAATCGTACCGCTGTACCGCCGCACCTTCATACCATCGTACCAGTTTTTTTGACTAATTTGCAGAAATTATTAGTATAGCTTAAAGAGAAACATTGACATGGAGATTGTAATTCTTGATTCGGGCTATAAATCGTATGATTTTGAAAAGGAGCTGTTTGAAAAGAACGGATTCACCCTTAAAATGCATCCCGATTATAAAGGTGATCTGTCTGAAAAAACAGAATTCGCCAAAAACGCCGATGGAATCCTGGTGAGGCATACCAGGATAGATGACCGATTCCTTTCAGGTATGAAAAATCTGAAGGCTGTTGTCCGCTATGGGGTGGGGTATGACAATGTTGATATCGATGCCTGTACAAGACATGGTGTTAAAGTGGCAAACGTGCAGGGTTATGCAAATCATGCAGTATCTGATCACGCCCTGGCACTGATGTTCTCATGTACACGTGCCCTGTGGAACACAAAATCCCAGGTCGAAAACCACTTCGGGACACCTCCGGTCTCCGATGTTATTGAACTGCACGATAAGGTACTTGGAATAATAGGATTAGGCCGGATAGGAAGTGTATTCTGTAAAAAGGCAGCTCCGTTATTTCGGGAGCTTATTGCCTGCGATCCCTATAAGCCGGATGATCACTTTAAACAGCTGTCTGCCGGGCGTGTTGAGCTTAAGGATCTGCTGGAAAGATCAGATGTGATCTCTGTTCATTGTAATCTGACTGCCGAGACAAAACATTTGCTCAACAGGGAAACCTTCATGATGATGAACAGGAAACCGGTAATAATAAATACCTCGCGTGGTGAAGTTATCAGTGAGGATGCACTGCTGGAGGCACTCGAAACAGGTAAATTGCATAGTGCAGGACTTGATGTGTTTGAAAATGAACCCCTGACCGATAAAGAGGCAGGACTTGCAAATCATCCACGGGTTATCTGCACGGGACATTATGCATGGTATTCCGACAAATCAATGCCGGAGCTTCAGCGCAGGGCAGCTCTAAACCTCCTGAACTTCCTGCTGGGGAATGAGGTGGAGGACAGGTTGAATTAAGAGGGCTCAACGGCACAACGGAGCAATGGCGCAACGGTGCAGTATTATAAAATTTTAGTAACCTTAAACCGTCGTACCTTCGTACCGTCATACCGTCGCACCATAATTCACAAACAATTCACAGTTATCCGATAAAATGTTAAAAATTCTAAAAAGGAATAAAAGAATACTTATATTTACAAGGTTCGGATAACATATCTGTATATGCAGAAGGGTATATTTTCATTTATTCTGATCATTACTTTATTCCCGGTATCATATGGGTTGCACTATGAATTGAAGCCTGATGATACTATATCTGTATCATCTGTTAACAAAAGCGACTCCTCCCGGATCTCTGAACTTCTGAAATTATGCTGGGAGCACAGAAACGCTGCCCCCGAACTATCACTGAAATATGGAAACGAAGCAATAGATTTATCTGTCAGGAATAATGATTTTGTAAGTCTTGCCAATGCATACAGTTTTGTTGGTGTGGCATACAGGGTAATGGGAAAATACTCCAAAGCAGTTGATTTTTACTATATGGGTCTTGATGTGTCATTAAAAAATGATATTCCCGACCAAACAGGCTATGCGTATCTCAACCTGGCCAATTTATATGTTTATCAGGAACTGACTGCCATGGCATATGAGAACCTGAAGAAAGCCGAGGCAATAGCCACCAGAATTCAGAATAAAAAAATGCTTGCCTATGTAAATTTGTATGCCGGAAGAATACATCGTACAGAGGGGAGGCTGGACAGTGCTTTGATATATTATAAGAAATCGCTATCGCTGAGAAAGGAGCTCGGTCAGGTGGCAGAACAGGCTACATGTTACAAATATGTCGGAGATATTTATTTTCAGCAGGGAGACATAGTATCCGCAATTGAAAATTATAATCTTTCGCTTGATAAGGTTGACAGGCAAAATGATAAAGATCTGTATGCAAACCTGCTTATCCAGAAGTCGCTGATTTTTGTGAGGGAGAATAAAACCATGGAGGCAAAAGCCCTTGCACAGGAAGCACTGACAATAGCCAAAGGGATAGGTGCAAACAGGACAATACGGGATGCCCTGCAGGTGCTGTCAGATATTTCGTTCTTAATGAAAGATTATAAAACAGCATCAGAGCTGCAACAAAGAGTTATCAGGTATAATGATACCCTGTTCAGCAAGCAGGTGTCTGAGAAGATCTTCTTACTTGAATATCAGTTTGAACGACAACAGAAAGAGGCTAAAATTGATCTTCTTAACAGGGATAACGCAATAAAGGAACTTAAGCTTAAGCGGGGGAGGTTCATCACCATTGGTCTGACTGCAATAGTTTTGCTCTTCGTGACTATCTTTATCATTCTTCTTATTCTCCTGAAGCAAAGGAGAAAACACGAAAGAGTACTGGAGTTGAATAATCAGCAAATTATGAACCAGAGCGAAAGCATAAAGCTGCAGAACAGGCAATTGACTGATACCAATGAGCGCCTTGAAAAATCCGAGGAAGAACTGAAAAGAACCGTGCAAACCAAAGACAAACTGCTCTCAATTATTGCTCATGACCTGAGAAACCCGTTTAGTGCTCTCGTTGGTCTTACCGAGCTTCTGCAGGTAAATGCCGATAAAATTGGAAAGGAAGAATTGAATGAGTATGTAACGATGATCAATGAGTCTTCTCATAAATTAATGTTGCTTATCGAAAACCTTCTGACCTGGTCCAGAAGTCAGACAGGCACACTTAAGCTTGTCAATACTATTCTTGGTCTGAAAAGTCAGGCAGATGATGTCATTAAATTATATTTATCCCAGGCTGATGCAAAGGGAATCAGGCTGATAAATGATATACCGGATAATATTTCTGTATATGGTGACAGCAAAGTACTTGGTATTATAATCAGGAATCTGATCTCAAACGGGATAAAATATACTCATAAAGGCGGGAGTGTTACCTGTTCAGCTTTTACTGAAAGCAGGTGCACGGTTCTGAAGGTACAGGATACAGGAATAGGGATGAGTCAGGAGCTTGTTAATAAGCTCTTTAAGATAGGTGAAACTATCACAACGCAGGGAACAAACCACGAGGAGGGAACTGGTTTGGGATTAGTTATCTGCAAGGAGTTTACCGAGACCCTTGGCGGCACAATTAGTGTTGATAGCAGCATTGGCAAAGGATCATCCTTCCTGGTTACTTTACCAGCTCCACCACAGCATACTTAGAGATCTTCCAGAATTTTGCAGGATCTTTGATCTCAACAGATTCCACTATACCATTGCTTCGGATTAACTCATATGATCCTGCCGGGTGCTCGGTAATAAGTTTAGCATCCTTTGCATTGACGGGAATAGTTTTCGTTTCAGTTATATTGATCAGAGTGAAAGCACTGTCGGGGAAATTCTCTATAAGGGATATCTTTTTGCCCAGACCTATAAATCCTCCCTCCTTTGTTACAAGGCCTTTTGCTTTAAGCTCTTTAAATGTCCCGTATGCATAATAGGCTTTATTAAGTTCAGCAGTCTTGTTTACTATTTCAGCTTCCTTCTGATCGATTGTTACCTGCATATCTGTCAATTCTTCATTGAGCTGCTCTATCTCGAAGTTTTTATCTGCCAGAGTTGTCTTCAGATCCGATATTTCAGATTCACTCTGTTTCATTGATGCTTCAAGCTCTGTAATCTTTATCTGGAGAGCCTTAATTGTTCCACCCGACTTTTTCAGCTGGGCATTCAGCGAGGCAATCTTTTTTTTGTTCTGCTCAAGAAGAGAGTTAATGTATTTTATATCTTCAAGGATCCTGTCTCTCTGATCTTTTGAAAACTCAACATCTGATGAGCTGATGGTTATGATCTTTTCCTTTTCCTTGATTGTGGCAAGGTTCTTTTCAATCTCACTGAAGGTCAGGATCCATTCATTGATAACAGAATCACGTTCAGTTATTTTATCAGTTAGAGAAACTTTCTGATCTTCCATGATAGTCATTAGCTTTTTGTGCTCACGGCTATACAGTGCGTAAAGCACCACACCTATAATAATTATTATTATAAAGATGACTGCAATTGATTTTGAACTACTGTTTCCGCTTGCCATATCGTTAATCTGTTAAATGATTTTTATCAAAATTAGGAAATTTTTTGTAATAATCGAATTAGCTATTAAGGGCGCACGACACACGACACACGGCGCACGACACACGGCGCACGACACAAGGCGCACGACACAAGGCGCACGACACACGGCGAACGACACACGACACACGACTCCAGGCACCTGATATTGTCTTGTATCTTTTGCCTTACTTTCCTTTCAGTTTTTTAATCTCATTGAAGTGATCCATCTGCATCTTTTCACGTGCTATACGGGTTGTCTGCCTGTATTTCTCAAACTCTTCCGTGAGATCCTTTAACTCTTTGCCTGTTCTGATTGTAGTAATAAGGTTTCTTTTGAAAGCAAGAAATCCTATAGCAAGTATGGCTAATAATACTGCTGTAATACTCCACATAATAGTATTATAGGCTGTCTTATTTATTTCCATCCCAAGGACGCCGATACTGTTTTTTGTGGCAGTCATCTCATTGAGATTTACAGTTGTATTTTCCAGTATGAGGTTAAGGGAATCGTAGGTGATTTTTAGTGCTGATGCAAGATTATTCAGTTCATTGATTTTGTTTCTGTCAGCGGTAAGTGTATCCCTGATATTTTTGTTGATCTTCTGAAACATATCCTCCCTGATTGCACGGTAGTTTTCATAGATCCTTGTCCTTTCCTCAAGATATTTTATCTGACCATCAATATTGCTGCTGTTTAGCTCTTCGGGCATTGCAGTCTGGCTGTTTCCTTTTATCACTCCCATTAACAGCACGGCAATAATACACAGGTATTTGCAGGTTATCAGCTTCATTTTGGATTCAGGTTAGGTTAATAAATGAAGAGGTTGTTTCCTGTAAACGTACAGGAAATTGAAATATTCTGTTAAAGGAAGACATTATTTATTTTATAAGGCTCTTTTTTGAGATATGAGATTTGAGATAGGAGTTATGAGAACAGCATAAAAAAAAGAAGGTGTCTTATAGGGACACCCTCTCATCGATATTAAAATCTAAACCTAAACTATAATCAAAACCTTAGCCTTAGCCTCAGCCTTAACCTTTACTATTCAAGTACGTTTGCAATTATGTCAGTATCGAAAACCAGGCTGGCTGTAAATGTCATCGGGCCACTGGTATTTCCGGAAACTGTAAGCGTGATCATCTTTTCCGTAAACAGCTTGGCTGCAACCTTGTCGAGAGTTGCAGGAAGAATTGTCGGAGTAAAGGAGTTGTTTGTCATTGTGATATTTGTCTGGGTGAAAATATTGCCCACACCTGTAACATCCAGGGCAATTGAATTTATTGTCTGCCCGGTACTCAGTCCGTTAATAGTAACAGCCAGTGAATTAAGATTTATATCTTTTATCTTATCGAGATAAGGTTCAATATCTGCATTGCTTCCCAGAGTAAGGTCCTGTGATTTGGTAAAAGTAACTGCATTCAATGATCCGGACTGGTCAGCAGATTTAACCCCCGTACCTGCAACGACAACAGGTATGTCAGCTTTCAGGTCGGTTGAAATGGTTACCGTGGCTGCATCCTCTAACAGGCTGCATGATGCGAAGAAAGGAATTAAAGCAAAAAGATAAATCAATTTAGTTTTCATAGGAGATAGCTTTTTAAAGAATTATAAATTATTATATCGGGTTAATAATAATATAACAAAAAAATGTGGCGATTGTTCAGGAGGAAGGGTAAAAGGGGAGACTGGGAGAAGGGGAGAGTTGGAGAAAGTCATTATTAACCACGGAGTTGAACAGAGTTTACACGGTGTTGCACTGTTTTTTTACTCTGAGAAACTCCGTGTTAAAATTTTAAATTGCACCCAAACCTTCGGACCTTCGAACCATTGCACCGTCATACCATTGGCACCAGCAACACCTTTCCTGACGACATATCAGACAGATAGGTATCCACTGCCACCTGTGCCTTTTCAAGCGGAAACCTTCCCTGTATTTTAATCTTCATATCTGAACTCATCAGCCGGGAGACCTCCCTCATATTCAGTATGTTCTTCAGCATCCCGTTTTTCTTTGATCTGGCCCCCAGGAAAAATCCGTAGATTTTAATGTCATTGTCAATCAGGCTCCGCGGATTGATCATGATATTATCCTCTCCTGAAAGGTTTCCGTAGATTACAACAGAACTTCCTGAGGGTAGTGCTCCAATCATTTTTCCAAGTGGAGGACCGCAGGTGGAGTCAAACAGAAGAGTTGCATTTAGCTCATTTGATAATCTTGCAAGATTATCAATGAAATCAGGAGCAGAGCTGTTGAGTACATGTTCTGAGCCTGAACTTTTAAGCATCCGAACCTGTTCATCTTTTCTGACAATATTAATTACAGGAATATTATGCTTTTTACCAAGCAGCTCAACCATTCTTCCAAGTGCGCTGGCTGCAGCATTATTAATTATTGCTTTATGCCTTTCGTCCCTGGCGATCTCAAAGAATCCTATGGCAGTGAGTGGATTGACGAGTGACATCGCACCCTGTTCATCATCCACTTTTGAACCAATGGGGAAACACTTTCCTGCTTTTGTCACCATATATTCTGCCCATGTGCCACTGTATGTATACTCCGACGAGCATGCAACTCTTTTTCCCAGCCATAGACGGGGCAGAAGTCCCTTACCGGCAGCAACCACTGCCCCGCTTCCTTCAATTCCCGGTATAAAAGCAGCAGCATCCTCAGCCTTTCTCATCCTTGCAAGATCAGAGGGATTAACCGGTGCTGCACTCATCTTAACTAGAACTTCACCCGGCCCGGGTACCGGAGTGCTTACTTCCTTCACAAAAAGCTTTCCGCCCGGTTTCTCGAGGAATACTGCTTTCATGGTTTCCGGATATGTTTTTTCACTCATCTTTTCTGCCATAAAACTATGCTTAAGTTGGCGACTATCAGATTCTCCCTTTCTCCCCCTCACCCAATCACTCTCTCTCACTATTAAAACACTTTCTCAGTAAGCACCTCACCCTCATCATTGATAATGACAAAAGCCGGACTGGCAACATCGTCGGGGTAAAATGAATCAGGATTATTATGTCCTCCTGATGAGAATATTGACATCAGCCGGTTATTGTAGCAATACATAACTCCATTATCAACAGGCTGATGTCCGCGGATAAGGATATCATATCCATGTTTATTCATGAATTCGAGAAACTCTGCCTTGCTGAACTCAAACCTGATCTCGGGACCTCTGAAAGTAGAACTGTTATCACCCGGGTCTCCCCATAGCATCTGGTTCAGCATCATACCTTCCTTTGAGTGGTCGCTAACCGGCAGGAGACTTTCGGCGAGCTTCCCCTCGTTGAAAAGTGAAGCAAAATCGTGCCTTGGTATGCTGCCATGACAAATAAGGTATTTCCTGTCGTGGAACTTAAGAGATACCAGAAAGGGGAGTCTGGCCAGGTAATTGAAGTACATGTTGTTTACTTCAGGATTGAGGACCCTGTTCATCAGATCGCTGGTATCGGCCGGATAGAAAGTAGGACGAAGCATTGAACATGAGTACTTGATTACTTCATGGTTTCCTTTCAGAAGGATACACCTGTTGCCCATATATGATTTAAGTGCATAGAGCAGTCTGAGTGTTTCAAACGGACGACGTCCCCTGTCGGTATAATCACCACAGAAGATGATGTATGATTTTCCGAAATAGTCGTATGATGAAGCGGCAAGTTTCTTAAGGATGGAGCTGAGTGAGTTGAAGTCACTGTGTATATCTCCTATTATAACAATTCCCAAAGAATCTTTTACAGGCTTTTGATCTGTAGTGAAAGATTCGGGGATAGTAATTCTGATAATTGCCGGGAATACCTCTTTTGAGAGTATGGCGGAGTAAAATGAACCGAATTCCCTGGCAAGTTCGGGATATTCGGTATCCTTCAGCCGGGTAGCAGCAATATCTATAACCCGGGAAAGGTTATCCTTCAGGGGCTGATCTTTCAGGCTCTCAATCTGTTTAAGGATATCAATCATCTTATCAGGTTCAGTATCAGACCAAAGGTAATAATAAACATTTATTTTAACCACAGAGGCCACAGAGTAATATCACAGAGGGCACAAAGAGCTGACAGACAGGTATTTCTCTGTGTTCTTTGTGTTTGCCGAAGGCCTTTGTGTTCTCTGTGGTTAAATGAATTTCTTTCAACAAGATTTACTATCTTCCCATATTGAAAACCATA
>CALMJY010000258.1 GCA_937864815.1 uncultured Bacteroidota bacterium | reverse complement strand
CTAAAGTTATATTTTTGATGTTCCCATTATTCCATATGGGCGGTAGACTTGGTGGTTAAAAATCTATATCTTTTATCTTTTAAAATAAAAATCGTTTGTAAGATATGTCCACTCCATCGGCGTCTGTTGCCCATTGCTCCTTTCCTTAACATTCTTCCTTGTATTCTTAAAAACATTTTCAATTTGCTGTGGAATGACCATCTGCTTTACTAGCTCTTCAGTATAAAGTCCGTTTGCACCTGTCCCGTCTGCTGCAGTTGCACCCTCTGAAGTTGCAAAAGAAATAATTGTCCCATTGATTTCACCCATTGCCTTAAATCCCTGTTCAGGACCCCTTACCCAACTCCTGAAAGGATTATTCCGGCATGCATCAAGAATGACAATATTGGTGTTAGTTTCATGCGTCCTGAACTCGTCAGTTACACGATTTACTGAAACAGCTTCCCACCTGCAATCATCCTTATTCTCAAGTTTAGCATCAATAGGTAATAAATAGTTAACTCCATCCACCTGAATTCCGTGACCAGCATAATAAAAGAGTGCAACATTGAAATTCGACATCTGCCTGCTGAATTCCCTGATCGAATTTTCCATTGCGATCTTGTCTACATTTATACTCTTTATTACTTCAAATCCCAGTTGTTTCAGAGTTCCTTCAATCAGATTTGCATCATTCACTGGGTTTTTCAGACTAACTCCATTACTGTAATTCGAATTACCGATTACAAGGGCAAGCCTTTTTTCAGGAAGAGCTTTGTTATAGATTATGATCCTCTTTTCAGACTGTACCCTGCCGGCATTGTTTGCTGCAATTAAATAAACACTGTTCTCCCCCTCTCTAAGTACTACAGTTTTCTGCACTTTCAACTCGCCGTTTACACCCTGCTGAAACCTGTTCTCTTCAGCCTGGGGAAATCCGTTAACCAGCACAGAGGTGGAATTGATGCCTGATGCAGATTTTATAATTCCTTCGATTGAGACTACTTCTGTATTTACAACACTTGAGGATTCCCCCGGCATTAACCATCCCAGAACAGGTGGTGTGGCTTCGGGATTCACAAAATATCTCATTGAAGATCTGGTGGATTCACCCTTTTCATTGGTTGCCAGGAAATAGACAGAATTTTCTCCGGGTTTCAGATTCACGATCTTGTCAATCTGGTATCTGCCGGAATCACCTCTCATCATCTGGAACTCGCTTTCACCTACGGCAACATCATTTACATAAAACCTTACCTGTGCTAGTTTTGAGGCTGATTTTACAGTTGCCTTCGCATGAGCTGTGTATTCGTTAATGTCAACTCTCTCTGAAGAGGGACTGGTCCAGGTAATTTCAGGAGGTCCTGAAGGTAATACTGCCGGAATAATAACTGCAGCCTGGACAGCAGGTTTCTGCTCAACTCCAATCTCTTTCTTCTGTTCTGTCTGGATAACATTCCTTTCTGCAACAAGTGGTTCAATTTTCTGTTCTAGGTATGAAACGTTAAGATAAGCTGCTTCAATTTCGGATTTCACACCTACATTGAAACCGATATGGGTTCCTTCGGGTTTGATTCCCCTGAATTCTTTTATAAAGACTTCATTTATAAAAAGGTAGTAGATGTAGTCTGATTTGACAAGAACAATTTTGTTCTCCCCGCCTGATCTGATTGACGGATTTTTAAGACTTGTATAAATCTTATCGAGTTTGTTGGTTTGCTTTGCAACAAAGATGTCACCATTGTTATTTATCTCAATCCGGTAGTGATAGTAATTATTGTTCATGCCGAAAATAAGTCCGCCGCTGCCACTTACAACTTTTACAGAGGCTTCAACTTCAAGATCCCTTGAATGATCAACATCAACAGCAATAGATGAAAGTCCGGATGCTCCCTGGTAATTTTTGCATCTTATTCTGTATGTACCATTTCCAATCGACCCGCTAATATACTGATTATCAGTAAGCCAGTTTTGCGAGTTGTTTTCAAAGGATTCTTCAAGCAGAGGTTTTCTTTCAAATGAAGAAAGTACCGGAAGCTGAACCGTTTGGCTTTTAGTAATTACCGGACCTGATACAAGAAGACAAATGATCAAAAATCTGAGTGTTTTCATATTCATCCCGGGAAACAGTCTGTTGTAAATATATAATAAACAAATGCAGATTTCCAAGCTTTTAGCCCATTTTTTGACGAATGTTGATTGAACAAGGTATGACTTGTATAATATGAGTTATGAAGAAGCATTTTTAAACCACGAAGACACGGACACAAAGATCCACAGAGAATTAATACCCGTGATCCGGACCAGAAGACCAGAAGACCAGAAGACCAGAAGACCAGAAGACCAGAAGACCAGA
>CALMJY010000257.1 GCA_937864815.1 uncultured Bacteroidota bacterium | reverse complement strand
GAATACCTGGGAGCAGACCTTAAAGATGTTTCTTATGAACAGCTCATCGACTGGGTAAATCCCGGTGAAGGGGCATTCAAAGTTCTGACAGGTGACTTTGTAACTACAGAAGATGGTACAGGGATAGTTCATATTGCTCCTACCTTCGGTGCCGACGACTACCGTGTTGCCAGGGAAAACGGAGTTCCTCCTCTAATTATGAAGAGGAAAGACGGTTCATTCGGTCCCATGGTTGATAAGCGTGGGTATATGGTGCCGATAGCTGACCTGGATGATGATTTTGTCACAAAGAGTGTTAATGTAGAAACATATTCGGAGTTTGAGGCAAAACCGGTGAAGAATGAGTATGACAATAATATACCTGCTGATAAGGAAACAATCGATGTCGAGATAGCAGTGATGCTGAAACAGAAGGGCAAGGCATTTAAGATTGAAAAACATGTTCACAGCTATCCTCACTGCTGGAGGACTGACAAGCCTGTTCTTTACTACCCGCTCGATGCCTGGTTCATCCGTACCACAGCATTCCGTGAAAGGCTGATAGAGCTAAACAATACTATCAACTGGAAGCCCCAGTCGACCGGTACCGGAAGATTCGGCAAATGGCTCGAGAATCTTGTTGACTGGAACCTTTCCCGCTCACGTTACTGGGGAACACCACTTCCAATCTGGGTGACTGAGGACAGGAAGGAGGAGAAATGCATAGGATCTGCTTCTGAGCTCAAGGCAGAGATTGAGAAATCGATCAAAGCCGGCTTCATGAAGTCAAATCCATTAAAGAATTTCGCTGAGGGAGATAACACTGAGGAAAACTATCAGAAGTTTGACCTGCACCGTCCTTTTGTGGATGAAATAATCCTCGTCAGCAATAGCGGAAAAAAGATGCTGCGGGAACCTGATCTTATTGATGTATGGTTCGACTCAGGGGCGATGCCTTATGCACAGGCACATTACCCCTTTGAGAACAGGGAAAATTTCCATCATATGTTCCCGGCCGATTTTATTGCCGAGGGAGTTGACCAGACAAGGGGCTGGTTCTTCACCCTCCACGCAATAGCAACAATGATATCTGATTCTGTATCATTTCAAAATATCATATCAAATGGCCTTGTTCTTGATAAAAACGGCAACAAGATGTCGAAACGGCTTGGTAATGCTGTAGATCCTTTTACGACAATTGAAGAATACGGATCGGATCCACTCAGGTGGTACATGCTGACAAACGCACAGCCATGGGATAACCTGAAGTTCGATATCGCAGGCGTTGACGAGGTGAAACGCAAGTTCTTCGGAACCCTTTACAATACCTATTCGTTCTTTGCGCTTTATGCCAATGTTGATAATTTCAGATATAAGGAAAAGGATATCCCTGTAAATGAAAGGCCTGAGATAGACAGATGGATAATCTCCCTCCTGAACTCTCTCATTAAAGAGGTTTCTTACTGCTATAACGATTATGACCTAACAAGGGCAGGAAGGGCGATCCAGGATTTCGTTACTGAAAATCTCAGCAACTGGTATGTTCGCCTCAACCGTAAGCGTTACTGGGGTGGTGAATATGACAAAGACAAACTGGCAGCCTACCAGACTTTATATACATGTCTTGAGACTGTCGCACAGCTGGCAGCACCTATCGCTCCATTTTATTCGGAAAGGCTCTTTATGGATCTCAATAGTATCACAGGAAGAAACAAGGAGAACTCTGTTCATCTTGCTCTCTTTCCCGGATATGACGAATCGCTCATTGACAAGGCACTTGAGGAAAGAATGGATATTGCCCAGAAGATCTCTTCAATGATCCTTGGTTTAAGGAGAAAGGTCAGTATAAAGGTGCGCCAGCCTCTGGCCAAAATAATGGTCCCTGTTCCTGATAAATACTTTAAAGCAAAATTTGAAGCAGTCAGGGATCTTATCCTTGCAGAAGTTAACGTCAGGGAGGTTGAATATATCGATGACACAGCATCTATCCTTGTCAGGAAGATCAAACCGAATTTCAAGACTCTCGGTCCGAAATTTGGCAAGCTTATGAAGGATATTGCAAATGCCGTCACCTCTTTCAGCTCACAGGAGATAGTAGATTTTGAAAACAACAAGACCTGTAAACTCATAATAAACGACCAGGAGGTTATCCTGGGCATTGATGACGTTGAGATAATTTCAGAAGATATACCGGGCTGGCAGGTTGCAAATGAAGGAAGGCTTACCGTGGCACTTGATGTAACCGTAACGGATGAACTTCGTTACGAAGGTATTGCCCGTGAGTTTGTGAACAGGATCCAGAATATCCGCAAGGAGGCCGGTTTTGATGTAACTGATAAAATCACTGTGAAGATTGAGGATCATGAGTTTGTGAGAGAAGCAATTAAAAGACATTCAGCTTATATTGGTTCACAAACACTTGCATCATCGGTGTCGCTTTCCGGAAGCTTCTCCGGCAATTCAGTGCGGGAGGTTGAGATAGATGAGGTGGTGGTGAAGGTGGAGGTAAGGAAGAACTAAAGGTTAAACGGCGCAAAGGCTCAAGGGTTCAAGGGCTCAAGGGCTCAAAGGCAGGAATAGCTAAGTTTCCCCTCCTTTTGAAGGAGGGGTGGCCGCAACGCAATGTTTATTATAGTATTGCAAAGCCACATTGCGGCCGGAGTGGTTGATTTTTAATTGTCTTCTGAATTTTCTTACATCCAGCTTCCTTCATTTTAACATGTCCCATAATATAGCTTCAGTTGAAGTGGAGTTCTTTCTTAGAGATGATCTGAGAGATTTAAGATCATTTCTATTGAAGAGGTTGTTATTAATCATAGGTACTAAGGTAAAAAGAAATGAATGAATCAACCACCCCGGCCGGGAACGAAAATTCGTAAACATAAGATAATCAATCATCCCGGCCACCCCTCCTTCAAAAGGAGGGGAAACTTTTGCTATACCTCAACCTCAACTAAAGAGAGCCTCTAGTTGACGGCTTTGGCAACTCAATACTGGCCTTTGAGCCGCTGCGCCCTTGCGCCTTTCTTATTCTCAAATAACAAATTTCTCCTCCCCTAATCCCAATTAGTTAATTAACTGATATCTTTGAACTATGATCGACCGTCCAACCATAGATCGTATTCTTGATGCCGCTCATATAGTTGAGGTGGTCGGTGAGTTCGTTCAGCTAAAGAAACGGGGAGTAAACTACCTGGGCTTATGTCCATTTCATAATGAAAAAACTCCTTCATTTACAGTTTCACCATCAAAAGAGATATTCAAATGCTTCGGCTGCGGTAAGGTAGGTAACTCTGTCAACTTCATAATGGAACATGAGCATCTCACCTACCCTGAAGCTCTTAAATACCTTGCAAAAAAATATCACATTGAGGTTATTGAAAAAGAACTGAGCCGTGAGGAGCTGGAAAAACAGAATGAGAGGGAGAGCCTGCTGGTAGTTACAACCTATGCTGCAAGACAATTCACTGAAAACCTTTTCAATACCGATGAGGGAATATCCGTCGGCCTCACCTATTTCAGGGAAAGAGGATTCAGGCAGGATACCATAAAGAAGTTTGAACTTGGCTACAGCTTTGAAAAACGTGATGCCTTCACAAAAAAAGCTCTTGAAGACGGGTACCTGCAGGATTATCTTGTAAAAACTGGTCTCTCAATACAGAATGAAGACCGCACCTTCGACAGGTTCAGCGGAAGGGTTATGTTTCCCATACATTCACTTTCGGGACAAGTTCTGGGATTTGGCGGAAGGATACTTAAGACTGATGCCAAAACCGCAAAATATCTTAATTCGCCCGAATCGGAGATCTACCACAAGAGCAGGATACTTTACGGGATGTTCCAGGCAAGAAAGACCATTTCACAGGAAGAGAGATGCTACCTTGTTGAGGGTTATACCGATGTGATGTCGCTTCATGAAGCCGGGATTGAAAATGTTGTTGCCTCATCAGGAACATCCCTCACACAGGAGCAGGTGAAGCTCATTAAAAGATTCACTCCCAATATTACTATCCTTTATGACGGCGATCCGGCTGGTATTAAGGCTTCAATAAGAGGAATAGACATAGTCCTTGAGGAAGGAATGAATGTGAAGATCGTCCTCCTGCCAGACGGGGAGGATCCCGATTCCTATTCGAAAAAGGTAAGCAATGAGGAATTCAGGAACTTCCTCTATAAAAATGAGACCGACTTCATACGTTTCAAGACACAGCTGCTGATGGCTGAAGCGAACAATGATCCGGTTATGAAGGCAAACCTGATACGGGATGTTGTAAAGTCTATTGCAGTAATACCCGATGCTATAAACCGCACTGTCTATATAAAAGAGTGCAGCACTGTTCTTGAGGTTGCAGAACCAATCCTCTACAATGAAGTGAATAAGCTGAGGGCCCAGAAGAACTTCCAGGACAGGAACAGGTATCCCGTTGCAGATGATCTGCCTGTAAAGCCTCTTCCTGTTATTAAGCAGGTTAAACATGAACCCGTTTCGTATTACTCTGAAAGGGAGATAATAAGACTTCTCCTGAAATTCGGAAGCACTGAATTTGAAAAAGTAATAAACAGGGAAGACGGCAAGGAAGAGATAATTACTACCGCTGATTATATTGTTAAGGAAATAACATCGGATGAGCTCGATTTCAACGACAGGGTCTGCGCAAAGATATTCGCCGATTTCAGGTTTCACGCTGAGCAGGGGCTTATCACAGGTGACAGCCTCTTTGTAAAACATGAAGATCCTGAGATATCAAGTCTTTCGGCCGACCTGCTTTCAGACTCACATGAGCTAAGCAGAATCTGGAAGGAGAAGCAGACTTATGTTGAGACAGAAGACATGAAGCTGAAAGAGATAGTCAGCGATGCAGTGCTCAAATTTAAAAGTGACAAGATCAATATCCTGAGGAAAGAGATTATGCTTCAGCTTGAAGAAGCTGTAAAAGAAAATAATACGGAACGAATTATTATGCTGCAGAAGCGATATGCCAATCTGAGTGTGGCCCTCGGGTTGATTTCGAAAAAACTTGGAGGAAGGATACTGCTATAGCGGCGCAAGGGCGCAATGGAAAGAAGAGAGGGGGAGAATGGGTGAGGGGGAGAAT
This sequence comes from uncultured Bacteroidota bacterium, assembly GCA_937864815.1. GTDB lineage: Bacteria > Bacteroidota > Bacteroidia > Bacteroidales > VadinHA17 > LD21. Next base: position 16 of record CALMJY010000257.1, on the reverse strand, counting down.
GGGTGAGGGGGAGAAT
>CALMJY010000256.1 GCA_937864815.1 uncultured Bacteroidota bacterium | reverse complement strand
ACATCCTTGTGTCTATGGTTTCAACTTCTGAGTTTATGTGGGATGGTACCAATAACTGGCTCGGAAATGACAGATATTATGTATGTGTGAAACTCGAAAATGGTGTAAATCCTGATGACCTGGCACCTGCAGTCAGAAAAATGCAGGAGGTTCATCAGGACATTGTGAGACTTGAAAAACTACAGCAGGGAATGGTTCTGAAATATAGTTTCAAATCCATCAGGAATCTTCAAATTGAGGATGTCAGGGATAATATTGTGATCTTAACCTCTATATCCTTTGTGGTACTTCTTGTGTCTTTGTTAAACTACATACTGCTTACTCTGAATGCACTTGTAAACAGGGCTAAAAACTCTGCTATCCATAAAACTTTCGGAGCAGGTAAGAGGCATTTGCAACTGATGATTTTTTCAGAGACTTTTGTACTATTCGTTATTTCCCTGAGCCTGGCTTTCCTTATAATAACATCTGTTCAACCTGGGATTGAGGCTTATACTGGTCACAAGCTTGATTCATTGTTAAATTCTCATGTACTATGGCCGTTGGCTGCTTTCATGGCGGTTTTGTTGTTTGCTATAAGTTATTTTCCGGGACGATATTATTCAGCCATACCCGTGGCATCTGTCTTTCACAGTTTTCCACAACAAGGCAGCAGATGGAAACTTGCACTGCTGCTTTTCCAGTTTACAGGAGCCACTTTTATACTTATTATACTGGTAATTGTGACACTTCAATACGACATGATCAGGAATTCTGATCATGGCTATAACACAGCAGGTATTTATTACGCTTCGACAAGCGGAATGCCCGGCAATAAGCTTTTAACAGTTCTGAATGAACTTAATTCTGTTCCGCAGATTGAGAAAGTTGCACTGGGATCCGGTGTTCCGCCGGAGGGTGCTTCCGGAAATAATATATCAATCCCCGGAGAAGAGAAAGAACTGTTCAATGTAGCAGATTTTTACTGGATTGATGAAAATTATCTTTCAATTTTAGGAATCCCGGTTATGGAAGGTGAAAATTTCTCTGATGAAACATCTGTCCCTAATGATCTGCTGTTAAGCCGCAAAGGAGCAGATTTGCTGCTTCTCAACGCTGGATGGAAAGACGGCTTAACAGGGAAACAGATCAACCTGAGTGAACATGGAACAAATACCATGCGCGGAGTATTTCCTGATTTTGTAATAGGCTCAGTAGCAATGCCTGACCAGAGACCTGCTGTGTTTTCATTCCTCTCAGATGAAAAGTTTGTAGAAATGATTGAGAAGAATTCTTCTTTTTCATGCTATATACTCGTAAAAACTTATGAAGGATCGGAGCCAGGAATATTGAAAAAGATAACTGATATTATGAATAATGCATTGCCCTATCAGGATGCTGTAATAAAAAGCCTGGACAATGAAAAACTGAACCTCTATTCTGCCGAGAAGGGATTCAGGACTGCAATGATTGCGGGTAATATTATTGTTATACTGATAACAGTTATTGGATTATTGGGATATACAATGACAGAGATTACCAGAAGGGGCAAAGAGCTGGCTATAAGGAAAATAAGCGGGGCAAAGCTGTCAGATATCCTGAAGATATTTATCAGGGACCTTGAATATATTGCTGTTCCTGCAGTTCTGGCAGGGTCAACCGGGGCTTGGTTTGCTGCAATAAAATGGATGGAGAACTTTGCATCAAAAACTCCTCTTTACTGGGGTATATTTATCTGGTGCAGTCTTTTTGTCCTATTGTTGATTGCATTGATATCCGCTGTAAATTTTATTGTTATTGCCAACAGGAACCCTGTTGAAGCACTAAGGTATGAATGATTTACCCCCTAATTCCCCCATTTGGGGGAATTAGGGGGTAAAAACAAGAGGCACTGAGATATGAATATGGTTTTATCCTGGTTCTCAGATTGAATTTAAATAATCGCTTAAAAAGGTTTTCAGAGAACAGATTCTGACACTTTCCTTGAAAAGATAGTCATCTGATGATGGGGTTATAACAAAGTTCTTAGGCGCATTCAGGTCACTGAAAGCCTGAAGATTACCCTTTGTAAGCTTTGGTGAGTTTGAATATTTGATCTCAGCTGTGGCAACAACCTCCAACCCCCGGGCAAATACGAGATCTGTTTCTGCTCCCTGATGTGTCCGGTAGAAAAACAAATCAAACGGTTTCCTGACCTGAGTTAAAACATTATTGATAACAAATGATTCCCATGAGCTACCGATTATCGGATTACCAGACAAACTGACAAAGTCAGTTACTCCAGTGAGGTGATGAAGGATGCCGGTATCGGTCAGATATATTTTTGGGGTTCTGACAAGTCGTTTTTTAATATTACCTGAATAGGGATACAGACTCCTTAAAAGATAAGCATCTTCAAGAAAATCAATATAACGTTTTACAGTAGGAGTGGTAATCCCCAGAGAACTGCCCAAGGCAGTCGCATTAAGCAGCTGACTGTTCTGGTGGGCAAGCATTGTCCAAAGATTGCGGATAATTCTTGGTGAAGCATTTAACCCCAGTTGAATAAGATCGCGGTTAAGGTAGGTGCTTATAAATGAATCCATCCATCTGTAGCCCAGCTTATTATTTTTAGCAAGAATCATGTTTGGAAATCCACCCCTTAGCCACAAATCGTTTTGAGAAACAGAATCCTGTACCTCAGCCAGATTAATTGGATACAATTGATGATATGTGATACGGCCGGCAAGCGATTCAGATGATTCTCTTAACAGCTCCGGCGAAGCAGATCCCAGCAAAAGAAACCTTCCGGGCTCCCTTTTCTGGTCCACCAATGCCCGTAAAAGGGGAAATAGCTCCTTTTTATTCTGAACCTCATCAATTACTACAAGCTTGTTGCTCTGTTGTGACAGGAAAAGTTCAGCATCATTAAGTTTGTTGAGATCCGACTGCAATTCAAGATCCAGATACAATGCCGGTTTTTCAGATCGTGAAATAATATACTTCGCAAGTGTTGTTTTTCCTACCTGACGCGGCCCTGTTATTACTGTAACAGGAAAGAAATTTAAAGAATCAGTTATTTCTTCCGTTATTCCTCTGATTATCATCATGTTCTTAATGGCTTGGTATAAAGCTATACAAATTTAAACAAAATAAATTATCCATGAAATAATAAAATATAATTTTTAAAATTCATGGATTAATATAATGTATAATCTGTGATTCTGTGAGATTAAATTCGCCATCTGTAATTATTGCATTTCAATTCCTTAGATTTGTAAAGTATATTTCAGATTCTCAAAAGTCAATTGGATTCTATGAAGGTTTTTAAATTCGGAGGTGCTTCGGTTAAAGATGCTGAGGGCATAATAAACCTGGGAAAAATAGTTGCAGAAGAAAAGGAAAACCTGGTTATTGTCGTATCAGCTTTCGGAAAAACAACAAATGCTCTTGAAGGTCTCTTAAAAGCCTGGCTGAAAGGCGATAAAAACTATGAAAATCTTCTTGCCTCAATATATGAAAGTCATCTTGATGTTATAAAGAATCTGTTCAATACACCGGAGACTGTCAGGGAAAAAACAGATATCCAGTTTGACAAGCTGAAGGAGTTTCTCAGCTCAGTTAATTTTTCATCATATGACCATGATTATGATCAGGTTGTTTCTTATGGCGAATTATGGTCAACAATTATTGTTGCAGAGTATTTAAAAACACAATTACCTTCAGTATCATGGATTGATATAAGGGAGAAGTTCATTACTGATGATAAGTATCGTGAAGGCAACCTAATGTGGGTTGAAAGTTCAAATAGGGTAAAGGCTGCTTTCAACTTTGAAAAGTTCCGGGTGTATGTTACACAGGGATTTATCGGAGGAACTTCAACCGGAAAAACAACTACACTTGGTCGGGAAGGATCAGACTATACTGCTGCTATACTTGCAAATATTCTGGACGCTGAAAAAGCAGTGGTGTGGAAGGATGTACCTGGAATAATGAACGCTGATCCGAAATGGTTTGACGGAGCTGAAATACTTGAAGAAATATCTTATAAGGAAGCAGTTGAATTGACATTTTCAGGGGCAAAGGTGATTCATCCGAAGACTATAAAGCCTCTCCATAATAAGAATATACCCTTGTATGTAAGATCATTTATGGAGACTGATAACAAGGGGACTGTAATAAAATCTGACGCTACTCTTAAAAAGGTAATCCCTGTTTTTGTAAGAAAGGAGGAGCAGATACTGATTTCAATTCTACCTAAAGATCTGTCATTTGTCATGGGTGAAAATCTGGGCAAAATATTTCATTCCTTCCAGCAGCATGGAATAAAAGTTAATCTTGTTGAAGCGAGTGCTGTAAGTCTTGATGTTTGCGTAGATGATGACAGACCAAAGGTTGAATCATTTATAAAGGACAATAAGTCTGATTTTTCGGTTGTTTACAATGAAAACGCAGAGTTGCTGTCGATAAGGCATTATACTCCGGATTCAGTTGAAAAATTAATCAAAGACCGTGAAATCCTTCTCGAACAGAGGACGAGGAGTACGGTAAGGTTTGTTGTAAGGAGGATTGCTTCGCTTCGCTCGCAATGACCGAATTATTCCGCAGGATTTTTGGTTTAGGGTTTGGAAGAAGTAGTATTTAATAAACTGTCATTGCGAGCGAAGCGAAGCAATCCTTAGCGTCATTCAGAAATACTACAAAGTTTAACTAACGATCAAACAGCAGTCTCTGTCCCCTGTATTCTTCGTTGATTATACCATCATCATAAACCAGGTTTCCGTTTACAATTGTCTTCCTGATTTTCGATCTGAAAGTCTCCCCTTCAAAAGGTGACCACCCGCATTTATATAATATGTTGTCTCCGGAAATAGTCCATGGCTTATCAGGATCAACAAGAACAATGTCAGCCTTATATCCTTCCCTTATAAATCCTCTTTTCCTGATATTGAAGAGTATAGCCGGATTATGACACATCATTTCAACTATTTTCTCAATGGAAAATATTTTCCTGTGCCAGAGTTCCATCATTACTACAAGTGAGTGCTGAATCAAAGGCCCGCCTGAGGGTGCTTTGAAATAGGAACCTGATTTTTCTTCAAGTGTATGAGGAGCATGGTCGGTTGCAACTATATCTATTCGGTTATTCCTGACAGCTTCCTGTAGTGCCTCCCTGTCATATTTGGTCTTGATCGCAGGATTCCATTTTATGCGTGTTCCAAGTTTTGCATAATCGGTATCATCAAACCATAAATGATGTACGCATACTTCGGCAGTAATTCTCTTTTCCTTTAACGGCTGCTCACTGCTGAAAAGCTTCATCTCATCGGCTGTTGAGAGATGGAATATGTGCAGTTTGGTGTTGTATTCAGAAGCAAGTCTGATTGCATATGAAGATGATATGAAACAGGCTTCACGGCTTCTGATAAGGGGATGCATTTCTATTGGTACATCCTCTCCGTATTTTTGTCTGTACAGCTCGCTGTTTTTCCTGATTGTCGTCTCATCTTCGCAATGGGAAGAAATTATCATATGAGCCTTACTGAACAATTCCCTGAGCGCTTTCTCATTATCAACCAGCATGTTGCCTGTTGATGAGCCCATGAAGATCTTGATTCCGCAGACAGTTGCAGGATCTGCCTTAAGCACCTCATTCAGGTTATCATTTGTGGCTCCAATGTTAAAGGAATAATTGATTAATGATTTCTCTGATGCGATGCGGTACTTATCCTCAAGTGCAGAGACAGTCACTGTCTGAGGATTTGTATTCGGCATGTCCATAAACGAGGTGACACCCCCTGCAGCAGCAGCTCTTGATTCTGTGAATATATCTCCCTTTTGTATGAGCCCCGGTTCCCTGAAATGAACCTGGTCGTCGATAATACCCGGGAGGAGAAATAATCCTGTAGCGTCAATTATTTTTGTACCGGTAGGGATATCCTTTGCGGGAATATTTCCGACAGCCTTTATTTCTTCATCCTTAATAAGAAGATTACCACCGAAAGATCTCCCTTCATTTACTATTGTTGCATTATTTATAAGGATATTGCTCATAATTGCCATTGAGCCTTTGCGCCCTTGTGCCCTTGCGCCTTTTCTATTTCTTCGGATATTTTGTAACCATGCTCCTCAATTTCATCCTGAGCACACCCCACAAAGCTTCATTAAAAATACCTCCGGTCATTTTTGAGGATCCTAATTTTCTGTCAGTGAAGATAATTGGTATCTCAACGATCTTATATCCGAGTTTCCAGGCAGTAAATTTCATTTCGATCTGAAAACCATAACCGACAGATTTAATATGATCGGGATGTATGTTTTCAAGTACTTCCCTTCTGTAACATTTGAATCCGGCTGTGGTATCCATAACCTTCATCCCGGTTATCATCCTGACGTAAATTGAAGCAAAATATGACATGAGCACTCTCGAAAGAGGCCAGTTTACAACGTTAACACCGCTAATATATCTTGATCCGATTGCCACATCAGCCCCATTGTCATGACAGGTTTCATATAACCTGACAAGGTCGCGCGGATCGTGAGAGAAATCAGCATCCATTTCATAGATAAATGCATAGCCTCTTTCGAGCGCCCATTTAAAACCGGTAATGTATGCTGTTCCGAGACCAAGTTTGCCTGGCCTTTCTATAAGGTAAAGATTCTTCCGTGAGGCTTGCAATTCTTTTACAATTCCGGCTGTGCCATCCGGTGATTTATCATCTATTATGAGTATGTCGAAGGGGACAGGCAGCTCGGAGATTGACCTTATTAAAGCTTCAATGTTCTCTTTTTCCCTGTAAGTTGGTATAATTACCAGGTTCGACATGTTATCTAAATATCTGCTAAAATAAGGAAATTCATTAAATTGCATGTATATCGGCTCTATTTTGATACTTTTGGTCAGTTGATTTTATTATGAGGACTTCATTATCAGTTATTATATTCTGCTGGTTTATTTCTTTCCCTGGTTTTTCACAGGACTTTTTCTGGAAAGCCGGAATCTATACATTTTTTGATAATTACGAGTTTGCCAAATCGGAATATAAGACACCACAAACCATGTCGGGCATACAGCTTATTCCCGAGGTAGGATTAAGGTGGGACTCTTCTCATTTTGCAGGCGCCGGAGTGAATATGCTTCACGAGTTTGGAAGCAGGGAACCAGTAGACAAATTGTACCTGACCGCATATTATGAATATCGAAAAAAGCCGTTCAGGTTTCTTATGGGAGCCTTTCCGCGTGATAATGTCATTGATAAATATCCCAGGATATTTTTCCAGGATTCCATTTCGTATTACAGACCAAATGTAAACGGGATTTTCTGGGAAACATCATCAGGTAAGGATTATCTGAATGTATGGCTCGACTGGACAGGCAGGCAATCGACTGAGGTAAGGGAGACTTTTTTTATCGGATTATCAGGAAAATATAATCTCGGGATTTTCTATCTGCAACACTTCGATTATATGTATCACTTTGCAAAGTCTCTTGATCCTGCAGCTGATAATGGAATGCATGATAACGGACTTATGTTAACTTCAGCCGGAATAGACCTCAATGGAAAAACTTTTCTTGATATACTGGACATAAATGTGGGACTGGCAACAGGTTTTGAACGTGCAAGGGATGAAGAATCAGGATGGATCCTGAACAGTGGGTTGCTTATGGAAACCCGTATTGGTTATAAGATTTTTGGGATCTTCAATACTTTATACCTGGGAGAGGGTCATATGCCATTCTATAATGATCATTCCGGCTCTCTCTATTGGGGTGATCCGATTTACAGAGCCGGCAATTATAACAGGACAGATTTTAATTTAAACTTTATCAGAAATAAGAAGGTGAATCTTAATCTGACTTATTCGCTTCATTTTGCTGAAGGCCGGGTATATCATGAACAGATGCTCAAGGTTAAGGTTAATTTCAATAATTTATAGATGTCAAATATGATTGCATCTTCATTTTCTTACCCCCAAACCCCCCAAGGGGGGCTTTATAACTTTCCGTATTTGATTAAGTCCCCCCTGGGGGATTTAGGGGTGAATATCCGTATTCTTTTTATTTTATGTCAGCTCCCTGCCTGTTCTCTATATATATAAGGTATGGTCGATAGTATTCTGATTTCAAAGTTTGTGAAATTCTGCGTTGTCGGATCTGCCGGTATGTTAATCGATTTTGGTACTACCTGGTTGCTGAAGGAGAAAGTGAGGATCAACAAATATGTTGCGAATTCATCAGGCTTTATTCTTGCTGCGAGTTCGAACTATATACTTAACAGAATCTGGACATTTGAGAGCACCAATCCTCATATTGCCGGGCAATATGGTTTATTCGTTATCATCTCGCTGGCAGGGCTGGGAATAAATAATTTTATTATTTACATACTGCATGGCAGGCTTAAGTACAACTTTTATCTTTCGAAATTATTTGCTATTGTGATTGTTACAATCTGGAATTTTCTTCTGAATTTACTTATCACTTTCCGGTAGGTAATACTATTTTTAAAATAATTTTATTTTTTATTTGGACGTGATTTTTTTTGCACTATCTTTGTCGTCCCAAAGTGAAAAACTTACCTGCAATGGTGGTTTAAATAAATAAAAAAGTTCTTTGAAATTATGAAGTAACAACCAGGCGAGATATAGCAATA
>CALMJY010000255.1 GCA_937864815.1 uncultured Bacteroidota bacterium | reverse complement strand
ACGGGTTAGGGTCCAGGTACCTGATGAAGGCAGGCCATTAAGTACAACACTGCCTGTTGACACAAAGCAGGCAGGGTGGGTAATTGTACCAACAGCAGGTGGATCAGGAATTGCTGCAACGCTGATTGTATTGCGAAGTATGGATAAAGTTCCGCTGTTTCTGTTGGATGATAACAATTCAGGCTTTCCATCAAGATCAATATCAGCTACTCCTATTCCCCAGGTTCCTGTATTTGTCGGAAAATCAACTCCGGAGGAAAGGGATCCGGTATTTATAGAGCCTTGTGTAGTTATATTTCTGAAGACTGATACAGCACCATTGGTATAATTGCCGACTATTATATCCGGTTTACCGTCTCCGTCAACGTCACCTGAAGAAATTCCCTGGGATACACCTGAAACAGGAAAATTAACCTTGGCTGAAAAAGTTCCTGATGTGATTGATCCGGTTACGGAGGTATTTTTAAGTACAGATACTTTTGCAGTGCTTCCACTTGATGATGCAATGTCTGGCTTTCCATCATTATCAATATCAGTACAAATTACACCATAAGATCCTGATTCGGAGACAAAGTCAACTTTGTTTTCAAAGGACCCGGAGGATATTATCCCGGGAGATGTGATATTCTTTAGGACAGATACCGTTCCCTGGCCATTCGCTGTTATCAGATCAGGTTTTCCATCCAGATCAATATCAATGATCTGAATATAATAAGGAGTTGTTCCCGTTGGGAAGTCAACTTTTGCAGCGAATGACGCTGATGTTAAAGTACCATTAGTACTGATATTCCTTAAAACTGAAATGGTATTATCCACAGCGTTGGCTATGGCAATATCTGGTTTTCCATCTCCATCAAGATCTCCTATTTTTACCCCTTCAGGTGTTGATCCTGTCGGAAAATCAATCCTTGTCTCGAATGAACCTGCTGTTATTGAACCGGAAGTACTTATGTTTTTAAATACGGATACAGAATTACTTGACTGATTTGTAACAGCTATATCTGGTTTTCCGTCACCATCAATATCTCCAATATCTGCGTATTGTGGAGTTGCCTGTGTTGCCAGATCAAGTTTTTGAGATAATGTTGAAGAATTTATTGATCCTGTAGAACTTTGATTCCTGAATATAGAAATAGTATTTGATGATCGGTTTGCGACAATTACATCAGGTTTTCCATCTATATCAAGATCTGCTATAGCAAGATTGTAAGGATAGGTGCCTGTTGTAAAATCAACTTTTGTTGCAAACGATGATCCATCAATCACCTGAGCACTGCTGAAAGTTACATTAAATGGTTTAGCAGAATAAGCTGTTAATCCGTTAACAGTCACTGAGATGGGCTGGTAGCTTGCTCCGGCAGGTACTGTTACAGTAAGAGATGTGGTGGTAGCCGCTGTTACCTGTGCTTTCACGGCACCGAACCAGACAATATTGTTTGACGGAATAACACTGAAGTTTGTTCCGGTTATTGTGACGGATGACCCAATTGTTCCGGATGTAGGTGTGAATGACGTTATTTTAGGTTGAAGTCCCCAGTTGTTTTCATTATAAAGCAATAATACTTCTGCCTGACTCAAGGATCTGTTGTAAATCCTTATATCATCAATTTTCCCTGAATAATCCCTCGAATATCTTGGGTCGTTACCAATAATCCAGCCTATGGCATCAGGTAATACCGGAGCATTATCCTGAACCGAATTAATAAATAATCCGTTCAGATAATAATTATAAAGATTACCTGTTCTGGTAAATACGACATTTTGCCAGCTATTTTCAGGAAAATTGGCATTGGAATTCAAATAGTGCACTGTTGAAGAAGGTTCTCTGTAATCAAAGTTTATGGATTTATTTGTCTCAACAAAATAGAAGTGAAACCTGTTTGCATCCGTTAAATTAGTTGAGGACCACATAAAGGTACCGTAAAGATTTGGTGAAGCATTTTTATTTACCCAAAATGAGATCGAAGCGTCTCCAGATTGGTTGAACGCAAATAATTGAGAAAAAGTAATTTTGTTTTCAGAAACACCATCAAAAAAGTATGCTTTATTTCCACTTCCAAACCTGTCTGTAGTAAGAGTCGCTCCATCCACGATTCCATTATTCCCGTTCCCGCTCTCATCATTTGCATTTCCGTTGAAAGGGTAATAGGCTACTAATCCATCTCCGATTGTGGCTGTAATTTCAACAGGACTATTCTTGTAAATCTTTACGATATCAACAGTTGATCCGGGAGAATACACCTGGAAATAAAGTCTCAATAGATTATTGTCGGTAAATGTAAAGGAGTGATTGTTTTCATACACTTTTAAGTTAGCATTGTCAAATACTTTCAGGTTTGAACCTGATAATCCATTATATGTCAATATATATCTATACATTGAACCCAATGTGACTGCACCTCTGTCAAAATCATAGAATGCATCTGTAGGATAGCAAATTGATATATCATCTATATCTCCTGTGTAAGCAACGCTCGCTATTCCGAACTTTCTGTTATATAGATCAGTAAGGGGGTCACCGTATACTATCGAATTTGCCAGAAGTAAATATATTGCACTATACCCTGTTATATTCGTCGATTGTGACATGGTAGCATCAACCGAAAAGGAGCCATTGTTAAGATAAAATGAATTATGCGAAATCAGAACTCCGGCACCATTAGGACAAACAGTATTCCACTGACAGCAATTATTAAATGTCATCACTCCACTGCTTTCAGCAAAAGTCCCTCCAGTATGACCAGGATATTTTGAAGGCAGCCATTTATCAGTATAAACACCATCATTGAAATCATCAAAGAATATGAAAGTTGAATCTCCATTGCTTTCACTTTGAACATATTGATTCCCATAGAACATTTTAATCAAACCTGTCCCTGCTTTTTCTGCTTTTACCCATACAATACTTGATCCTGCATCATTCCATTTTTCGATCCAGTAAAATAAATTGTTGCCCATACCATCCTTAAACCTGATATCACTTCCATCAGGTTTAGCTTTTGAATAATCAAAATCAGCAGATGTAAAACTCAGTGGGATCTGGTAATCATCCGATGGAGTGGGACTGGAAAAACTGACAATGGTTGAATCGGACCAGTTGTTTAGCAGTGAACCTGCTTCTGTAAGAAATAATTCTGAAACTTCGGAAGCTGAAATTGCCCTGTTATATATTCTGATATCATCAATTGTTCCATTATAGTATCCATTATTTTCAACAATAGTTCTTCCAAATTCCATAAATTGCCATGCAGGGACTTTAAAGGCAATTTCTTTTTCGCCAACAAATCTCCCGTTTATGAAAAGCTGACCTTTATATGAATTTTCGCCTGTGGCATAACCAATAATTGTGAACATGTTAAAGTTTTGACTCAAATTACCATAGGCTGAAACATCTAAACCAAAATCCGATTCTGTTGTATAAATGCCTAAATGATATACTAGAAGATTATTTGGTGCTAAATTAAAGACATAAGAAAAATAGCTCTCATAAGTTTCAGTTTTAGAGCACGTCATAACTCCCTGGCCCTTTGCCCAAACATTAATAGTAAAATTATGCCCTTGAGTTTTTGAATATGTAGAGGAAATATAATCGTTCACTCCATCAAAACTGAAAGCAGAATTTACATTGCCAAACCTATCTGGGGCAAGTATTGGTCCAATTATCGTTCCATTATTCCCATTTCCGCTCTCATCATTGGCATTACCGTTAAAAGGATAGTAGGCAACGAGTCCAGACGCAATGTCATTTTTTAAACATCTTAATGAAAATCCAGATTTTTTTGGATTGGATGTATTACTGACTATTGTATTATCATTTTGTAAATACCTGAATTTTGAATCAGTTGAAGAAATTTGAGTAGCGCTCCACCAATGACCATTGGTATTTAAATTTACAAAAGAAGCGTCTGTGTACCTGTAGCCACCAGGTAATCCGGTAAAACCACTGCTGTTATCCGCAACATTTGGGGTACTCCAGTGAGCTGATCCAGTTTCCTTCATCTTTCCTCCTGCAACACTTTCACCTCCAAGGTATGTTGTAAGAGCTGACCATTCTGCATCCGATGGCACATGCCACCCCGTTGGGCATATTTTTCCAGTATTTACTGTGTACCAATTGTATAAAGCACCATATGTTGATTTATGGGTTGTACCATCATTATTATACCAGCAATATCCCGGTGTGGTTAATCCAGCCCATGTGGTATTATCTGTCACATTAGGTATGGCTGTTCCATCATTAAGTTTTGTTGTTTTCAGATTCTCCTTCA
>CALMJY010000254.1 GCA_937864815.1 uncultured Bacteroidota bacterium | reverse complement strand
ACACCGTTTGTCCAGGTTATCCTTATCACATCTGCTACAGCACGGTGTCCGATCCCGAAAAGGAATTTGGGTTCGGTAACAACCATGGTCTGGTAAAGATTACCTGAACGGATCTCAACTTTTGCACCTATCCCGAAATGATTGTTTTTGGCACTTCCTGTCCTCAGACCCTGGAGTTCCATCTTGATAAAATGATTGGTATTACCACCGTCATTCCTTAACAGGTGTATCCCTCCGTCAGCTCCGGTGAGCAAGAGATCAATATCCCCGTCATCATTGTAATCGAATACTGATATATGCCTTGCAGACTTAATTTCACCGGGGAGCAGGCGTGATACATCATTGAAGCCATCAATACCATTGTTGTGGAACAGAAATATTCCTCCGGCTCCCTCTGAAACCGGTTCTCCTGCAAGTAATATGTCGAGTGATCCGTCATTGTCGAAATCAATAAGTGCACCGTCATGAATCAGCGCATTACCCGTGAGAGCAAATAATTCATTAACAGAGTCATCAATAACAAAGGATCCGGTTCGGTTATTTCTGTAAAGCCTGTGTTTGCCGGGTTCCTTTGAAGTGAAGAGCAGGTCGAGATATCCGTCATTGGTATAATCACCTGCCGATACTGAAGTTGAACCTCCTGTTGAGGCAAGACCACTTTTTTCAGTTTCATTCCTGAAAACGCCCATTCTCTGATTGGAATAAAAAATATCGGACTGATTTTCATTTGCGACGACAATATCGATATCCTCATCCTCGTCAAAATCTCCGAATACTGCATCCCTGCTGACAAGGTTACCGGCGACTTTATCCATCTTATCTGACTGGTCGGTGAAAGTACCATCTGCATTGTTCCTGAACTGAAGGTTAGTTGTCGACCTCATTTCATAAAGATCAAGATCCCCATCATGGTCGAGATCAAAGAATAGTGCCTTATTGCCTCCGGTGGTACTTCCGATGCCGGATTCTTCCGTTACATCTTCAAATGAACCTTTCCCGTCATTTTTATAAAGTATATCTCCTTCATCTCTTATTATATACAGATCAAGATACCCGTCGTTATTATAATCTGCGAAAGTTGCAAATGACTCATTTCCCTGGTGATTGATCCCTGAAGCGGCAGCAACATCTGTAAACCTGCCCATGTCATTGTTGAACAGGAAATGTTTCCATGATGCTGTTGTTGCATCATAAGCTCCCGCATAAATATCAACATCTCCATCCCTGTCATAATCAGCAACAGTAACTATTGAGGGAATATTTATAGATGAACCTGCTACCGGGGGCGGCACTATATCGAGACCAGCAGAGGAGCTTGCATCACTGAATGTCATTGCATCAATTATCGGTCTTTCTTCAGAAAAAGCAAGCACAGCCTGCTCGTCGAAAGAGATAAGAGGAAAGCCAATCAGTGATCCTCCCGGACCCTTAAGATCCATGATTCCTGCCTGATAGGGTGCTGTTACTTTCAGAAAATTACTGAATACCGCGAAATTCAACGCAGCTTTTTCAGTGTCATTGCTTCTCAGATCCTTAATTGTATTATCAAAATATTCAACCGATGGTCCGGGAAATTCAGGGAACTGCCGTCTCAGTATCTCCATCTGCTCAACAGCTTTGTCAGATTCCCCATTTTTTATGAAAATCTCTGTCAGGCTTAAACGCGGAACAATATTCTCAGGTGCTGCCTGAACCATGCTTTCAAGACATTTCTCATATTCTTTCCGGGATTCGGTATCGGTGCCCGCTGAATATAATTCTGACAGATCATAGAGGCTCTTTAAATGACCGGGTGCAAAAGAAAGTGATTCCTTAAGCTCAGAGATGGCTTTTTCCCGCTGATCTGACATTTCATATACAGTGGCCAGTATAAGTCTGATATCCGGATCCTTCGGATCAATGGATAAGGCTTTAGCCAATTGTTTCTCTGCTTCAGGGTATTTACCCATGCGGAGATAAGTCAGACCGAGGTTTGCATACCCGAACTTATCCTTCGGGGCCAGTTTAATGAATTTCCTGAATTCCTTCTCTGCATCTTCAAGCTTGAACTCTTCCAGGTAGGCAAGGCCAAGAGTCTTAACTGACATAAGATCAAGGGATTTCTGATTATTCTTCTCTTCAGAACTTTTACAACTGAACAGAAAAATGAAACAAAAAGCCACAAAAAACGTATAATATATTTTTATCCTCATCACTTC
>CALMJY010000253.1 GCA_937864815.1 uncultured Bacteroidota bacterium | reverse complement strand
ATCTCAACACCCGTAGCAGCCTCCAGAGCACGGATGTTTCGGCCTTCGCGGCCAATAATACGGCCCTTCATTTCATCGGATTCTATATGAAACACTGTTACAGCATTTTCAATCGCATGCTCAGCTGCAACTCTTTGTATAGTCTGTACAACAATTCTCTTGGCTTCCTTATTGGCTGTCATTTTGGCTTCATCCAGGATATCATTTATATATGACATTGCCCCGGTTTTAGCCTCTTCCTTAAGGGATTCCATCAGGTGATTTTTGGCTTCTTCTGCAGATAATCCTGATATTGCTTCAAGCTGTTCAACCTGCTGATGGTGAAGCTTTTCCAGTTCTTCTGTCTTTTTCTCAACCAGTTCGAGCTGCTGGGTCAGATTTTCACGAATTGAATCGGCTTCATTTTTTTTGCGCTGAGCTTCTTCAATTTTCTGTGAAAGAGTATGCTCTTTCTGCTTAATCCTGTTCTCTGACTGGCTTATCCAGTTGTTCTTTTCATTAATTACCTTCTCATGTTCGCTCTTCAGCTGAAGAAATTTTTCCTTAGCCTGCAGTATCTTTTCTTTACGCAATACTTCAGCTTCTGCTTCAGCCTCACTTATTATTTTCCTGCTTTTGTTTTTCAGAGCCGTTTGCCATAGCAGGTATGATGCCCCGAAACCAATTATCAGAGCTGACAACGAAAGTATTATTATCAGCCCATTCCCTATTATTCCTATAATTAAACCCATTTCTCTCTGTATTATTAATATATATAAAAAACCCGCAAAGTTCCTTCAGCTTTTATAAAACCCCATATCTTTATGGCTGAAGCACCTGGTTTAGCTCGAACGTCCACTGTCCCGCCTGAACGGAATCCCGAAGTCCCGATAGTTATCGGGACGGAATGAGGCCTGTTCTTCCTCGACCAAGGTTTGCTCCAAAGTTTTAAGTGTTGAGTTTCAAAAATGAATGAAGAAACAATGCGGGCAATTTCCTGGCATATTTTAAAGAACGCTGTTACTCTTATGATCAGAGAGCTGAATCGATCTTCTGAATCAGTTCTCTTAAGGCATCAGGGAGATAATCTTTATCAAGTTTTTCCTCTTCTTCTGTCAGTTTGATCACATACTGCAATGCTGCCATCGCCAAAAAATCCTGTACATCCTTATCGGTGTAACGCTGCTTGTACTGCAATACTTTTTCATTGATCATCCTGGCTGCTTTCCGTATCCTCTCCTCATTCTCCCTTTCAACCTTCAATGGATAATACCTGTCGGCCACATTAACCCTGATCGAAAGTTTATCATCCATTGTTATATCTTATCTGTTTATAAGAGCAACACATCTGTCAATTTCCCGCACAAGTTCTGTTATCTTTTTCTTTGCTTCTGAGGCGTTTTCGCCTTCACCCAACAATGCTCCTGTTAATTTTACTCTTTCGTATCTTGTTTCTAATTCCTTTATTTTTTCATCTCTCTCAAGAAGCATTCTTTCAAGTGCTTCCCTATTCTTTCTATACTCTTCATTCTCAGTCTTCAGGTTATTGTATCGTATTAATAATTCATCAAGTTTCCTGTTTAATACTATAAGCTCTTCGTAACCCTGACCAGACATTTTCTGTTATTTACCACAAAGTTAATATTGTTAACCGAATTTTCAAAAAATTGACCGAAATAGTTTGGCGAAAAGAGGCAGAAGTATAGTTTTGCAGAACTTTAACTAACTGAAACAGACTTAATGCTATATTTTCGAATCTTCCTGGTCTATTTTCTATTTTTCAATTCAATATCTGAATATCCAAAAGACAAAAATTTATTCATTTCACCAGTCAATATACCTCTTTTGCTATCAGCAAGTTTCGGGGAATTGAGGATAGACCATTTTCATTCAGGAATTGACATTAAAACACAGGGAACAACAGGCAAGGAGGTAGTTGCAGCAGCCAGTGGATATGTATACAGAATAAGCGTTTCACCAGGCGGATTCGGAAATGCACTCTATATCAGACATCCATCGGGTTACATCACTGTTTATGGTCATCTTGAGAGATTCAGTGATGCAATTGCAGAATTTGTAAAAGCCGGCCAATATGAAAAAAAGAGTTTTACAATTACACTATACCCGAACAGGGATAAATTTCCGGTTAAACAGGGAGAAATAATTGCATATTCTGGCAACTCAGGCAGTTCCGGAGGTCCGCACCTTCATTATGAAATCAGACAGGCAGAAAATGAAAAACCAGTAAATCCGCTGTTCTTTGAATTCGGAACCAGCGACAACATTGCCCCGGTGATTGAAAAATTGTTCATATATCCGATAACTTCAAATACCTCAATTAACGGAAAAAACAGTCTTAGAAAAATAGAAGTTTCCGGAGGACACGGAAATTATTATATTCCTGCAGAGAATGAAATCTTAATCAATGGACCTGCCGGTTTTGGAATTAAGTCATTTGACCTTCTGAATGACAGCTATAATAAATGTGATGTGTACTCAATAGAACTTCAGATTGACAGCTTGACAGTTTATAAATATGTTATGGACAGTTTTTCCTTCAGCGAATCGAGATATATTAACAGCCATATTGATTATGAGACATATATGAAGGAGGAAATATATGTTCAAAGGACATTTCTACTTCCCAACAACAAGCTCAGTACATATAAGAATCT
>CALMJY010000252.1 GCA_937864815.1 uncultured Bacteroidota bacterium | reverse complement strand
GTATTAAACAACCTGAAACTTTGTTTTTACAAACATAGGGCCTAAGGGGGACTTGAAATCCAGCTCACAAGTAAGCCCCCCCTGGGGGGTTGGGGGTTATAGTCTTGCAATAATTATCATACCAAGCCCTGCAATGAATGTTACAAACATAGTTACCAGGTACTTATTGATAGAGGCGGGTGCACCTTTGAATTCTTTAAAAACAAACACACCCCAGGCAGCTCCTATCATTGTTGCTCCCTGTCCGAGTCCGTATGAAATTGCAGGACCCGCTTTATCTGATGCAATTAAATTGAAAAGAAAGCCGGTCATCCAGATCATTCCGCCCAGAAGTCCGAAGATATGCTGTCGCGTTGTGCCGTTTGTGAAATACTCCTTATATGTGGATTTGCTGCCTTCAATCGGTTTATACATAAAGAATGTGTTCCAGAGGAAGTTGGATATGAAAACACCGAGTGAGAAAATCAGGACTGCTGAATAAGGGGTCATTTTTCCGGGGTCAGGTGAAATGAAGTTAAGTGTCATTCCGTCGGCCACAAAGCGGTAGAAGAATCCCATAATGATACCGGCAAGAACTGAAAGGACAATTCCTTTTGCAGGAGTTGATCCCTTTGATTTAGAGACCTTTGAAGAGGCCATGGCGTTTACAACGATAGCAATAACAACAAGTGTTACCCCGCCAAACAGAAGGATAGGATCTCCGGCCGGGTTCTTAATGTAATTAACAATCACACCTATTACCAGAGCAAGTCCGACACCTACGGGAAAAGCAACTGATATCCCTGCAACAGCTATTGCTGCAACTATCAGCAGATTTGACAGGTTAAAGACTATTCCGCCGATAAACGCTGATGTGATTGAAGCTGAATCAGCCTGTTGCAGATCAGCAATGAAGCTTCTTCCGTTTTCACCTGCGCTTCCCATTGTAAGTCCATAGATAAGCGTCATAAGGATAAGACCAAGGGAATAGTCCCAGTAAAACAATGGGAATGGCCATTTATCTGTCGATACTTTGGATGTGTTTGCCCATGACCCCCAGCATAACATTGTTATGATACAGAAGAATACAGCAAGAGTGTAAGAATTGATAATAAACATGGCAATAATGGTTAATTATTTAATGCTAACTTGATTAATTCATAAAGTGTATTTATTACGCTTTTTACTCCTGACCCATTCGACCTCTCCCCAAACCCCTCCCCCGAGGTGGGAGGGGCTTAATTCCAGGATGGATGTGGCTCTGGAAGTCATCCCCCTCTCACATCGGGAGAGGGGGACCAAGGGGGTGAGGCCGTAGTCCATGAATAATAAAGGCTAAATGGTTAATGAATATGGTTTGTATTATTTTTTATCCGATGAAATTTAATGAAAAATAGTAATTTTAGTTAAATAAAACCCATAATCAGATGAAAACATATTCAAGAAGAGAATTTATCGGTGCAGGTGCCATGGGTACTCTTGCAGCAATGTATTTTAAACCTGATTTTCTTACGACCGGATCCTTGCCCTTCAACTGGCCTCTCAGCTTCCAGTCATATGGTTTAAGGGAAATGATTGGTCAGGATTTTGAAGGTACACTTAAGAAAGTAAGTGCCATTGGATACAAAGGCATAGAGATGTGCTCTCCTAAGGGCTATGAAAAAAGCGGATTTGGTCCTCTGACTGCATTCAGTCCTGAAGAACTCCGGAAAAAGATCGAGGATGCCGGTATGTTCTGTAAAAGCTGCCATTTTCAGCACCCTGAGCTGAAGCCTGATAAAGTACAGGAAACAATAGCCTATGGTAAAAAACTTGGATTAAAAGACCTTGTAATTTCCGGAATATGGATTAAAAAGGATGCAACTCTTGATGAATGGAAAGTGGTTGCAGATGAACTTAATAAGTCGGCTGAAGAGATTAAGAAAGCAGGACTTCAGATGGTCTATCATAACCATTCAATCGGTCCTGTTGTGAACGGTGAAAAGCTCTACGACATAATAATGCGTTTATTCGATCCTTTTCTTATAAAGATGCAGTTCCAGCTTGCAGTAGCTTCTGAAAATGAAGATGTGGTCGGATATCTTGCAAAGTATCCGGGAAGGTATATATCACTTCATATTCATGACTGGGATCCTGCACAGAAAAAAGTGGTCTCTACAGGAAAAGGGATTATTGACTGGAAAAAAGTTCTGGAAACAGCTAAGAAAAGCGGAATTTCTGATTACGGAATGATAGTCGAGATGGAGACGAAAGCTCCCGGGGATCCGTTACAGGACCTGGTAGAATGCTATAATTATCTGCAGAATCTGAAATTGTAGATACTTATATTGCATGGATTTACCCTATGTAATAAGGTGTTGAAGAAGTAAAAAAACCATTAACCACAGAGGTCACAAAGATGAAGCACTGAGATCACAAAGAAATAATAATCAAGGATTTATCTTTGTGTTCTTTGTGAGAACTCTGTGTCCTTTGTGGTTAAAAAATAACATATTCAACAACCCTATAGAAGAATAAAATGTATATAAAAATAAAGCTAATACTGATTTTGTTTTCCTTTGTCCTAATGTTTGCTGACTGTCATCAAAGGCAAGGTGAGATAACAACCGCACATAAGAAGCAGCTGATTTCACTGAAAAATGAAATCAAGGAGAACCTGACAACAAACCTTCTTCCTTACTGGGCAACAAAGATGATTGATACTGTTAACGGAGGATTCTACGGAAGGGTTGATGCTAAAGAACAGGTCCATCCTGATGCTGTAAAAGGAGGCATCCTGAATGCCAGGCTTCTGTGGACTTTTTCATCTGCCTTCAGGGTACTGGGAGACAGTTCTTACCTTGAA
This sequence comes from uncultured Bacteroidota bacterium, assembly GCA_937864815.1. Lineage (GTDB taxonomy): Bacteria > Bacteroidota > Bacteroidia > Bacteroidales > VadinHA17 > LD21. The sequence continues at coordinate 4,277 of CALMJY010000252.1, read as the reverse complement.
CTGGCAAACAGGGCCAGGGATTATATCATGACCTTTTTCATTGATAAGGAATATGGCGGCGGATATGGGACTGTAAAAGCAAATGGTGAACCTGGCGATACCAGAAAAGGTACTCTGACTCAATCATACTTTATTTATGCATTTGCTGAGTATTACAGGATTACAGGTGACAGGGCAGTCCTTGATGAGGCAGTCAGGATTTTCGACCTTCTGGAACAGCATGCACTCGATAAGGATTATAATGGTTACTTTGAGGTTTATACCCGCGACTGGCAGAGAAGTCATGACAGGTTACTGAATGAGAAGTCGGAAAAGGACGAAAAGACCATGATCACGCATCTCCATATTCTCGAAGCCTATGCAGGACTGTACAGGGTATGGCCAGATAAAAGAATGGAGGAGAAACTAAGGAATATTCTTGATGTCTTCAGTACTAAAGTTGTGGATCAGAAAACCTGGCATACAATTTATTTCCTCGACAGGCAATGGAACCCGACCTCGCAGATCGATTCTTATGGACACGACATTGAAGGATCATGGCTTATGGTTGAAGCCGCAAGGCTTCTTAAGGATACAGAGCTTATCGAAGAGGTTGAATTGCTTAGCCTTAAAGTAGCTGATGCAGCTGCGGAAGGTCTGCAGCCTGATGGTAGTCTGCTTACCGAACTCGACAGGTCAACCGGCCATAAAGTTGTTGTCCGCTCATGGTGGGAACAGGCTGAAACTATTGTCGGATACCTTAATGCATTTGAAATATCATATAAGAAGGAATATCTCGAGAAGGTTCTGAATGGATGGGAATATACAAAGAAATACTTTATTGACTATAAAAATGGAGGCTGGTACAGCCTTGTAAATGACAATGGTGAACCTGCAGGCAGAGACAAGGCAAATTACTGGACATGTCCATATCACAACGGAAGAATGTGTATGGAGGTAATTGAAAGAATAGACTAACCATATCTTACATCAGCAATGGATAACATATTATTTTCTAATTATATCAGGAATTTGTTCCTGATTACTTTATTATCACTTTGTGTCGGATCCATTTATGGACAACCGATTAAGACCCATCCGGCGAATCCTCACTATTTCAGCTATCATGGACAACCACTGTTTCTACTGACATCTGATCAGCATTATGGGGCCGTAACAAATCTTGATTTTGACTATACGATATTTCTTGATACCCTTGCAGCAAACGGGATGAATTTTACACGGATTTATCCTGGAGCTTATATAGAAAAAGACGGTGAATACATGCCCGACAATAATCTTGGAGCCATGAATGGACGTCAGATCCTGCCATGGGCAAGGACAAATGTTACAGGGGCACATGAAGTTCTGGGAGGTTTCAAATTTGACCTTAACAAATGGAACATGGAATACTTCCTCCGGTTAAAGGATTTCGTATCGAAGGCACAGGACCGTAATATTATTGTTGATATTGCTTTTTTCAATGGAATGTACCCTGACAGGTGGGCTTACCAGGCAATGTACCATTCAAATAACATCCAGGGAATTGGTAATTGTAAATTCAATGAAGTGCAGACACTCAAAGACACCTCACTTGTCAGATATCATATAAATTATGTCAGAAAGCTGACTGAAGAGCTGAATGAATTTGACAACATAATATTCGATATATGCGATGAACCTTTTCAGGATGGTTGTCCACCTGAATTATACCATCAGTGGATAAGCAAATTAACTGACATTATATTGACTGCTGAGTCGAGCCTCTCAAGGAAGCATCTTATTGCCCAGACACTTGATTCACATACAAGGGGAGGATACGGGGATTTTTCGGAAGACCGAAGGATTGATTTGCTTATGAATGAATACACTTGGGGAATTGCCAACCTCGATCATGAATACGTTCATAATAAACCATTGGTGCTTATTGAAACTGCATACTATCCTCAGTATGAAGGTGACAAAATTGGAGCATCAAGAGTTGAAGCCTGGGAATTCATGACTGGAGGAGGAAGTGGATTCATGCAGCTGAACGGACTTTTTTCCACATTTAATCCTAGCGCAGCAGGTACCGAAAATCCTGCTATTCTTACCCAGCTTAAGGTCCTTAAACAATTTCTTGCCAGTTTTGATTTTATAAAAATGAAACAGGATAAGTCTTTTATAGCAGGTGGTATTCCAAAGGAGGCTTTTGCCAGGGCAATGAGCGAACCGGGAAAACAGTATGCCTTTTATATTCATCATTCAGTTTACGGATGCTGGTTCTGGGAACCAATGAAAATGGGTTCGTGTTATAAGACAATTAAAGGAGATTACAGGGAAACACTGGAATTGGAATTTGCATCAGGAAGGTACATTGCAGATTGGATAAATCCCTCTACAGGCAAAGTTATTGCCTCTGAAAAATTGAATCATAATGGTGGGAAAAGAATTATTAAGACCCCTGATTATGAGGTCGATCTGGCGTTACGATTAAAATGCATTGATTAATCCTGCGGCATATATAATAAATGTAGGGAAATGACATGTATTTCCCTACATTTATTCACAAGCGATAAATTTCAGATTCTATTTATGAATATCCTTAGGTTTTGTTCCCTTTCTCCAGTGTTCCTCAATCTTCTCAAGGGTGACATTCTTTGTTTCGGGTATATAGAAGTAACCCCAGATTAAGCTGATTATTCCGACAAGGGCGTACAGGTAGAATGCTCCTGCGGGATTTCCAAGGTCCTCACCTTTAAGTATAATGGATGTTCCTGGTAGGGTAAGACCTTTCACTAGCTTGAAGAAAGTGAATGCTACCAGTCCGTTGAAAAGCCAGTTTGAGAGTGCTCCTATGCTTGATCCGATACCTCTTACACTTAAGGGGAATACCTCTGAAATAATGAGCCAGCCAAGAGGTCCCAGGCTGATAGCGAAGCAGGCAATATAGAACCAGATAAGTGATATTGTTAACCATTTTATTGAATCACCGAGAGTGGCCTGCAGAGCAAAGCATGTTCCCATTGCAATAAGCGCCACAACCAGTCCGCTTACTCCGATAAAATACAGCTTTCTCCTTCCAAGCTTGTCAATCATGAAAAGTGATAGTATAGTGAATGCCACATTAACCACTCCAACACTTACCGATGCCCAGACCGCTGCCTGCGCATCAGCAAAACCCGACATCAGGAATATTTTAGGGCTATAATATATAATTGTATTAATACCTGTAAACTGCTGAACGAACATAATACCCACTGCAATAATAAGCGGTACCCTGAGCCATTTTTTAAATATTTCATTCCAGGAGACCTTGTTTTTCCTGTCAGCATCAAGGTCTTCCTTCATCTTGGAGATTACCTCCTCTACAAGTGCAGGATCTTCCACTTTCTGTAGCACTTCCCGGCATTTGTCTTCATGTCCCTTGCTGATAAGCCATCTTGGTGTCTCAGGAAGGAATATCATTCCGATAAACATTATCAGAGCTGGTATAACACCGACATAAAACATTGGTCTCCAGACTGTATTGAAATCGGGATGTCCATCAGGTACTGCAAATGCAGAGTCACTGAGATATGATACCATTATACCGATTGTAATAAGAAGCTGGAACATTGAAACCATTGTACCCCTTGTTTTTGTCGGAGATATCTCGGCAATGTAGAGAGGAACGGCAAATGAAGACACTCCGATGGCAACACCAAGGAACAAACGTGCCAGTACAAGCATAACCGGACTGGGAGCAGCTCCTGACCAGATTGCACCAATGATAAAAATAACAGCGGCACCCAGGGCAACCTTCTTTCTTCCAAGGATGTCGGCCAGTCTTCCACTGAACAATGCACCAATGACAGCTCCCACCAGGCCGGCTGTTGTAATGATTTCTATCATGCTGTTGTCAATGCCGAATGCACTTTGGAAAAAAGGAATGGCGCCGGAAATTACACCGGTGTCAAATCCGAACAACAATCCGCCTGTGGCTGCTATTGTAGCAATAATGAACACGAGGCTCTTGTTTTGTGTACTTTTTTTATTCTCAGTCATTTTTGTAAGGTTTTATGTCAGTTTTTATTTGAATTTACCTGGTAATTCAGTCCCGGTTGTTCAGGTTCATAAAAGTAGATTAAAAATTGAAAATTCCAATATTGAGCCCACTCCGATTAACCCAAAAATGAAATTGCCACTAAGACACTAAGACACCAAGGTTCACCAATAGCTTAAATTTAAACCACTTATTCCTGGTGCATCTTTGAGACTTGGAGTCTACTATATAACTCTTTCACTAATATATTGATTTTAAGCAACTTTTCGTAATC
>CALMJY010000251.1 GCA_937864815.1 uncultured Bacteroidota bacterium | reverse complement strand
CAGCTCCAACCTTTCCGGCAATTATCCTGCATACCTGAGTCACAGTGGCAGAAAGAAGTACAATCCGTGCATTATTTTTTCTGTGGAAAGCAATTTCACTTAATGCCTCATTATAAATTGAAGGCATAAGAATATGTTCTGTTGTTTCATGACAAAGCTCATCAAAATTAACCTGAGGAATGCCCCGTGTCCAGCTTATAAGTTTTTCCGACATTACTTTAGGATCAATCAGTCTGATCTTATAAAGAAAATATATTACTGCATTTCTGAAAAGCCCGACAGGTTTAATATATCCACTCCTGATAGCTGAATAGACAAGTTCCCTGCCGCTTATTTTTGAAATAAGGGTTTTATCAATGTCGAAGAATACCGTATAATTGTACTTATCTTCTGAAATAGTGGTTACCATCAGGATTAAAAATCATTTTTAGCGCCAGGGGTAAAACCTTAATACTGAAATTGCCCGCAAAATTAAGTTCCCCATCAACATGGAACGGCACTTCTGTATGGAACTCAATATTTATTGCCGTTGTTTTGTAATAGTTTACTCTTCTGTCGCTTATATGAGAACCTTTGGGAACCTTAAGCAGTATATTGAACCTTTCAGGAAGTGATAACTTTTTAATCATACAGATATCAAGGAGTCCATCATCGGCAAGAGCTTCCGGGGTCAGGAAAAATCCGCCTGCAAACCTCCTGCCGTTTGCCACGGTATTTATAAAGCAATCGGTCTCGGTTTTCTCCTGGTCGTTTATATAAACCATCTTTCTTTCCCTGAAAAAAAGCAGAGTTTTAATTATATGCCAGATATATTTGTTTTTAGTTCCTTTTTTTACTTCACCTGAGGCTGTGTAATTCTCAGCTGCTACTTCAGCATCAAAGCCAAGCCCCATTCCATTCAGAAAAATCTTATTGTTACAGATACCGACATCCATTGCTTTTTCTTCAGCCCTGAAAAAGGTATCCCAGTCTTTGTCCTCAAACCTGTCGGGAAATCCAAGTATCTGTACAAAATCATTACCTGTTCCGGCAGGAATAATTCCAATTGTCACATCACCTTTACCTATAAGCGGACGTGCAATCTCGTTCATTGTACCGTCACCTCCGACACCGATGATGTATCTGGTGCCTTTTTCATAATACTCCCTTGAAATCTCAGATGCATGGCCCTGTCTTTCGGTAAAAACAAGATCTGCATCTA
>CALMJY010000250.1 GCA_937864815.1 uncultured Bacteroidota bacterium | reverse complement strand
CTATTTACAAATTACTGCCTGCCTTTTTCATACTGGCAGTTTCCTGTTCAGACAATAGGAAGGAATCTGCTTTAAATTTATCGGAACTGGTGAAGGTAAAAGATGTTGTTATCTACCAGGATTCGATGTTTTATTCAGCTTTCCCTTCTGTACTCAGACGCCCTGATGGTGAATTGATTGTTGCTTTCAGGAGAGCCCCAAACCGTCATATATTCGGAGAAAGAGGCAACAGCCATGTCGATCCCAACAGTTTTCTTGTACTGGTTCGCTCAAAGGACGGGGAAACCTGGACAAAAGAACCTGAACTTATATATGCCCATGCCTTCGGAGGATCACAGGACCCCTGCCTTTTGCAATTAAAGGACGGCACATTGCTCTGCACAAGTTATGGATGGGCCTTTGTCAGACCTGACGGTATACCAAATCTGAAAAAACCATATGTATCTGCTGGTGGAGCAATTTTCCTTGGTGGTTATCTAACACGTTCATTTGATGGAGGAATAAACTGGGATCCTGTTATCTATCCTGCTCCTGTTCCATTTGAGGTATTCTATAATGCATATGGCACAAAACTTCCTGCATATAACAGGGGGGCACTCTGCGAATCAAATGACGGAAGAATTCTCTGGGCAGTAGCATCATCTACTGCAGAAGGCATTACATCAGTTCATCTCATGACATCAGACGATAATGGCTTGAATTGGGCTTACTCCTGCCCCATTGCACAGGACGACTCAGTGACTTTTAATGAAACATCACTTTATGAAACACCGAAAGGCGATATTGTTGCCTTTCTTCGTACAGCAGCCTATGACGACCAGGCATGCATTGCACGGTCAACCGATGGCGGCAAATCATTCGGTAAATGGGAATCAATGGGTTTTCAGGGACATCCGCTTAATGCATTACGCCTTCCTGACAACAGGGTGTTGCTAACATATGGCTACCGGCACCAGCCATTCGGCATAAGGGCAAGAATTCTCAACTCAGAATGCACAGATTTTGCCACTGCCAGGGAGATAATTCTCAGGGATGACGGTGGTAACTCCGACATAGGATATACCTGGCCGGTTATGATGGATGACAATCATATTATTGTCACCTATTATTTTAACAGGTATAATGGCATAAGACATATTGCCGGTACAATTCTGGAAATCAAAAAATAAACACCTAAAACTCATGAATATGATCAGAAGAACCAGGTTAAGTCAAGTGTTTCTGACAATTATTTTATCACTGATTTCATTTGCGTTATCAGGTCAGTCCTACGATAAGGACTCAAAAAAGATTAACCCCTCATTTCCCTGGCCGGAGGGTAAGAAGATGGCGCTGAGCTTAACTTTTGATGATGCGAGGTTATCACAGATTGACAAGGGCATTCCTCTTCTTGATAAATACGGTGTTAAAGGAACTTTCTATGTCTCTCCCAACAGCATGCTTCAACGTCTTGACGGATGGAAAAATGCAGTTAAAAACGGTCATGATATCGGAAACCATTCTCTTGTACATCCCTGTACCGGAAATTTTTTCTGGGCCAGGGAGAGAGCACTCGAAGATTATTCGATCCTTTCAATGAAAAATGAACTCGATTCGGCAAGCATCTTCATTAAGAATACTCTTGGTATTGATCCGGTTTCATTTGCTTACCCCTGCGGTCAGAAATTCATTGGGAAAGGTGTAAATACAAAAAGCTATATTCCTGTAATAGCATCGACTTTTGAATCAGGGCGCGGATGGCTTGACGAGTCAGCAAATGACCCATCCTGGTGTGATATGGCTCAGCTGACAGGAAGGGAACTCGACGGAAAATCATTTGAACAGATCTTAGAATTTATTGAGGCAGCAAAAGCTGCAGGTCAGTGGCTCGTTCTGGCAGGACATGAGATGAATACAGACGGATTCCAGACCTCCAGGCTTGAAACACTTGAAGCAATTTGTCAATATGCTTCTGATCCGGCCAACGGTATATGGATAGATAATGTACATAATATAGCTGCATATATTAAGGAGAAAAGAGGTGAAAATGTTCATTCTCCCCTTCCTCCTTATAAAAATCCGATATACCCTGTAAATATGAGAGTTGCCGACCTTCTTGGAAGGATGACACTCGAAGAAAAAATCGGACAGATGAACATGCCCTGTGTTTATGAAGGGCCACTTGGTAAAAACGTCCAGGAAAAAACAAGTGCTGTTAAAAAATTAACAGAAGGCACATTCGAAAGTATGCCTGGTCCAATAGGAGGATTTTTTACACTGGCCAATACAATCCTTCATGAAGGTACGCTTCAGCAGGCTAACTTCTTCAATGAGCTTCAGAAAACAGCAATCGGGAAAACCCGTCTTGGCATTCCTCTTCTTCAGACTGAGGAAGGAACTCATGGTCTGATGTGTTCAGGAGGAACTATATTCCCTGAAGGACTTGCTCTGGGAAGCACATGGAATCTTGATCTGATTGATGATATATATACCATCGCAGCCCGTGAAGCGCGTGCTGTTGGTATCCATCAGATATTCACTCTTGTGGTTGAGCCTAACAGGGATCCGAGGCTTGGTAGAAACCAGGAAGGCTATAGCGAAGATCCCTGGTTTTGTGCAAGAATGGCTAAAACAATTGTAAATGCGGTACAGGGAAATGATCTGACTGCAAAGGATAAAACAGTAGCCGGATTATGTCATTATCCGGGACAAAGCCAGCCTGCCGGTGGACTTGAACGCGGAGCCATGGAAATATCAGAAAGAACTCTCAGGGAAGTATTTCTTCCTCCCTGGGAAGCAGGAATTAAGGAGGCAGGTGCTTTGGGCGTAATGGCAACATATCCTGCTATCGACAGGATTCCGACACACGGAAATGAATTCATTCTTACCAGAATATTAAGGGAAGAATACGGGTTTAAGGGACTTGTACTCAGCGAAGGAGGAGGATTAAGCACATTGTCATACATGAGGCTTGCGGCAGATGAAAAAGAGACAGGGGAACTTGCAATTAAGGCAGGACTGGATGTTGGCATCTCTTACGAGAACGGATATATCAGGCCAATGATCGATAATGTAAAGGAGGGTAAGGTTTCGATGGAGCTTATTGACAGGGCAGTAACCCGTATACTTGAGCAGAAATACAGGCTTGGATTATTTGAAAATCCCTATGTTGATCCGGCAAGGGCGATAAAAATTACTCATACAAAAGAAAGTCAGGATTTGGCACTCGAAGCAGCAAGAGAAGGAATTGTCCTTCTGAAAAATGAGAAAGGTCTTCTTCCTGTGAAAAAGGATATTAAAAGGATTGCTGTTATTGGCCCAAATGCCGATAATGAGAAAAACCAGCTTGGAGATTATACCTCCAGGGTGGTACTCCAGGATATAGTAACCGTACTTGATGGTGTAAAAGCGAAGGTTGGATCACAGTCATCCGTAAAATATGCTAAAGGCTGTGAGGTAATTGGTGATAAGAATAAGGATATCGCCAGTGCCGGGAAAATTGCAAAAGAATCAGATATTGCTATAGTTGTCCTCGGAGAAAATGAATGGCATGCACCCGATAAAAAAGGCACAAGCGGCGAAGGCTATGATGTTGCCAGTCTCGATCTGACAGGTTCTCAGGAGGAACTTCTTAAGGCAGTTTATGAAACAGGTACCCCGACAATCCTTGTGTTAATTAACGGAAGACCACTCTCCATCAGATGGGCTGCGGAAAAAATACCTGCTATTGTTGAAGCCTGGATACCAGGTGAGATGGGAGGTCATGCAATTGCAGATATTCTTTTCGGTGATTGTAATCCGAGTGGAAAGTTAACTATAACTGTTCCCAGACATTCGGGCCAGTTTCCCTCCTTTTATAACTATATGCCTGAAAAAGAGCATTGGATAACAGAAGGATGGGGAAGTGCATATGCCGATATGCCTGCCACTCCCCTCTGGGAATTCGGATATGGTTTGAGTTATACAGGTTTTGAATATTCCAATCTGCAGGTAACTCCCCAGGTCACCGGTCCTTACGGAGAAATTAATATCAGCATTGACGTGAAAAACACCGGGAACAGGGATGGTAAGGAAGTTGTTCAATTGTATATCAGAGACCTGATTGCCAGTGTAACAGTTCCGGTAAAAGAGTTAAAAGGCTTCGTCAAAAAACCTTTGAAAGCCGGCGAGACAAAAAGCGTCAGTTTCAAAATCAAACATGATGACCTGGCACTTTATAACAAGCACATGGAAAAAGTGGTTGAACCCGGATCATTTGAAATAATGGTCGGAAGTTCATCAAACGATATCAGGGCAAAAGCCACATTTGAAATAAAATAATCAAGTAACCATTTAATATCATGGACATGAAAAAGTCAATTCTTTCAGTGATTATTACAGTAGTTATTCTTTCATTGCCTTCATTAGCATACTGTCAGAACAAGACAACTGATGTTCCGGTTTTCAAAATGGGAGTCAGCCAGGTAAATATTACGCCTCCTGCACCAACTGTAATGGCCGGTTATGCTGCCCGCACAGAACCTTCAACAGGCATACATGACAGTTTATATGCATCAGCACTTTACTTTACAGGTGAAAAAGTCAAGGCGCTTATATTAACATTAGACCTTATTGGTTTCAGCTCTTCAACTATAGATGAGCTGAAGGCGGATCTGTCAAAAGCTACAAGTGTGTCACCTGAGAATATCATGATCACCTCAGTTCATAATCATGGAGCTCCGTCACCAAGATCATCTGATTCGGATGTTACAAATACAGTACCTGCCTATCTTAAATTCCTGAAGGAAAGGATTATGTCACTGGCAACAACAGCAACAAAAAATCCTGTTCCGGTAAAAATGGGAATCGTCAAAGGTGAATGTAAAATGAATATCAACCGCCGGGCTTTGGCTGCTAATGGTACAATCATTCTCGGTAGAAATCCTGAAGGACCCTGTGACCATGATCTTGTTGTCGTCAGATTTGATGACATGAACAATAAACCTCTGGCTGTGCTTGTTAACTGGCCATGCCATGCAACCACCAGTGGTCAGGATAATACATTGATTACCGGTGACTGGCCGGGTGCGGCAGCAAGACATATAAAAAATGATATCGGTAAAAATGTTGTGGTTGCCATAACCGCAGGAGCATCCGGAGATATTAATCCTCTGTACGGACCCGGTAAAAACTTCACTGAAATTGAGGCAGTCGGGTTCCATGTAGCCATGGAAACCAAAAGGATTCTAAAAGATGTAAAGACATATCCTCTTAAAGAAATACAGACTGCAAACCATGCTATGATGTTTCCAGGGAAAAAACCCTCTTCAGCCGATGTTCCGGTTGATAAACTTGAGCCGGCAGCTGAAACAGAAATCAGACTAACAGTCTTCAAGATAGGTGACCTTGTACTATCCGGAGTCTCAGGTGAACTTGTAAATGAGATTGGAATGGATATCAAAAACCGCTCACCCTATTCAGGTACAATCGTTGTTACTCATTGTAACGGATCAAGTGGTTATATCTGCACCGACAAAATGTTTCCTGAAGGTGGTTATGAAGTACGCGTAACTAAGTTAATGCCAGGCGTTGAGAAACCACTTGCTGATAAATTTCTTGAACTGATACATCAGTTTTAAAAGGTAAAAGGTAAAAGGTAATCGGTATTCGGTAATCGGTAAGGGATTGATCCAACCTAACTGATTACTGATTACTGACTACCGATTACTGATTACTATCCTCATCTAGTATAAAGTCTTAAACCCGAATATAGGCTTAGCCTCAGTCTGGTGAAGGTCAAAGATGATAACCTCATTCAGACCTTCCTTGATCCAGGAATCAGGACAGTATAGTCTTTTCTGCGGCCCAATGTTCCAATACCTGCCAAGGTTATGACCATTGACCCATATAATCCCTTTTGTATAATTTGATACATCAAAGAAAGTGTCTCCTTTCTCCATAGACATAAAGTTTCCCTTGAAGATAATACCAGGCTTGTTAAGATTTTTACCTGAGGATCGCAGATCATATATTTTCTGTCTGTTCATGGGGAAAGTATAGATCTGCCAGTTCATAAGAGTCATTCCATTTAATGTAACTCTTTCAGTAATTCCCTTTCTGTCAATTATATGCTGTGCAAAATTTATCCTGCCCATTGCTTCCACAAAGATCTCAAGGACAGGATTTTTGACCTCGGTAACTGGTATATCTATTGAGTTTTCCCCAAGCCTTCTGTCGATCTTTCCAATATAGTTGCCGTTCAGGAAAACAGTGGCATAATCATGAAGCTCAGTTACTACCAGCTTGCCTGATTTATGACCTATCAGCTCAGTTTTATACAGGATAAAACCGTAATCCTGACCGAAAGCCTCAAAAGGTTTTGGTTGTACCGAACTAATGGGTTCGGGAAGCAGGTTCCACATAGAATTGAATGGCTGTAAACCTATTGCAGAAAGTTCTATGGCGGGTATTGGCTCGGGTACAGGTGGAAGTTTCTTTCCTTTTGGAAGATAGGATCCAATAAGGTTTCGCAAGGCAAAATATTTTGGAGTAGGTTGTCCCTGCTCATTTATGGGTGCGTCGTAATCATAACTTGTAACATCAGGTTCATATCCCTTTCCACCCGAGTTGGCACCTGCAGTGAATCCAAAATTTGTTCCTCCATGAATAACATAGAGATTGAATGATTTTTTATTATCCATCAGGAACTTAACTTCTTTCATAAGTCTGGCGGTATCAGGTCTGGCCCACTCTTCACCCCAATGGGTAAGCCATCCGGGATAAGTTTCACTGCTGAATACCGGAACTCCGGGGTTCATCTTTGCTGCGAGTTCAAAATCAGCAGGTGAGTTGCCCGGATCAAGACCAACCGCACTTCCTGGCAATGATCCGGCCTCAAGCATGTAAGTAGTTGGTCCGTCGCCCGTAAAGGTAGGAACATCAACACCGTTATTTGTCCATACTTCTTTAAGTCTTGCCATATAATTGCGGTCATTCCCGTAACTTCCGTATTCATTCTCAATCTGTACCATCAGCAGAGGCCCGCCCTTTGTGACCATGTATGGTTTAATCACTTCGGCAAGTTTTCCGATATACCGTTCCGCTGCAGCCATATATCGTGGATCCATACAACGGACCTTAATGTCAGGTATACGAAGCAGGTACGGAGGTATTCCTCCCAGTTCCCATTCGGCACATACATATGGTCCGGGCCGGACTATCAGAAACATCTCCTCTTCCTGCACTATCTGGAAGAATTGAGCCAGGTTATGGTTTTCAGTCTCAAAATCGTACACACCCTCCTGCGATTCATGAAAATTCCAGAAAATATAGGCAGAGATTGTATTACAACCCATTGCCTTTGCCATTTGTATCCTGTGACGCCAGTACTCCACAGGTATTCTAGCAGGATGCATCTCTCCGGAGATTATCTGAAAGGGCTTTTTGTCAAGAAGAAACTCAGTCTCACTGAATTCAAAAGTATGTTTTCCCTTTTGTGAGAAGCCTGTTACAGATGCAGAAAACATCACAATGGCAATGTATGTAATTAGTCGTGACATATTTGAATTATTGTATTATTGAATTAATCAGATCATCCTCTTCTCCCACTCTCCCACTCTCCCACTCTCCCAATCTCCCATTCTCCCCATCTCCCACTCATTCCTAAATCGCCTGGAAACTATGCAGTTTCTTATAGAATCCATCAGCCTTACTGACAAGTTCATCATGTGTACCTGTCTCAACAATACGACCCTCGTCAAGCACAACAATGATATCAGCATGCTGTATTGTTGACAGTCGATGTGCAATAACAAGAGAAGTACGGCTTTTCATAAGCTTAAGGATTGCATCCTGAACAAGCCGCTCCGATTCGGTATCGAGAGCAGATGTAGCTTCATCAAGAATAAGAATCGGAGGATTTGCCATTATCGCCCTTGCAATGCTTATCCTCTGGCGCTGACCTCCGCTAAGCTTATTGCCTGATTCCCCTACAAAAGTTTCATAGCCTGCTTCTGTATCCAGAATAAAATCATGAGCATTTGCTATTCTTGCAGCATTCTCAACCTTCTCTTTTTCAGCAGAATCTAACCCGAAAGCTATATTCTCAGTAAAGGTTGTATTAAACAGAATAGGATGCTGACTTACCATACCCATAAGGTAACGTAGATCCTTAAGTTTCATGTCGCGGATGTCTGTACCGTCAATCAGAACTGCTCCCCTGTCAACATCTATCAGACGGGGAAGAAGGTCGGCAAGAGTGGACTTCCCTGCTCCTGATTTTCCGACAATTGCTACAGTCTGGCCTTTCCTGATTTTCAGATTTATGTCCTTCAATACCGGTTCGCTGTTATAACCATACCAGACACCCTTGAATTCTATTGAATCATCAAACCCTTTTTTCGATACAGCATTTTCCTTTTCCACAATCTTTTCCTCGGCATCAAGTATCTCATCAACCCTTTGAATTGATGCCATGCCTTTCTGAATACTGAAATAAGCAGTAGTTATATTTTTTGCTGGCTGAATAATCTGTGAAAAGACAATCAGGTAGGCAATAAGCTGTTCCGGTAACATTTTTCCGTTCCCTAAGAGAACCATTGTTCCGCCGACATACAAAATCATCATTAATACGATGGTAGATAGAAACTCACTCAAAGGGGACGCAAGAAAATATTTCCTGGTTACCCTCTTGAAAATCTTTGAATATCTTTCGTTTGCAACGGCAAACTGCTTCTGCATTTTGCTTTCTGCATTAAATACTTTAACAATTCTGAGTCCTGTAAGTGTTTCTTCCACTACAGTCAGAAGTTTTCCGAGGTTTTCCTGACCATGAAGGGATGAAGATCTCAAAGTACGGCTTGCTCTTCCGATCAGCCATCCGCTTAACGGTAACAGAACCATGGCAAAAAGAGAAAGCTGGTAGTTTGAAAAAAACAGATAAATAACATAGATAATAATGTACAAAGGATCCCTGAACATCATTGTTAATGAGGCAATTACAGAAATCTCTATCTCCTGAACATCATTCGAGATCCTGGTCATTACATCTCCTTTCCTGGTATCGGTGAAGAATGAAATGGGGAGCTTCAGAAATTTATCGTATAGTTTCTTTCGCAGGTCACGGACTGTACACGAACGGATAAATGCTATACTGTTATTGGCAAGGAATATAAAAGTATTCTTCAGTAAACTTGCGACAATAACAATCACAACAACAAGCAGAAGTGCTCCGGCTTTGCCATTCTGTTCAATAAATGCTGAAAGATAATAACGTGAAAACTGCTGGATGTAACTGAACGTACTTTGAAACTCACCTGGGTGGGGAACCACTTCCATCTGGTTAAATAATATCTTCAGGAAAGGTACTACCAGAGAGAAAGAGAATAGTGCAAATAAGCCTCCGAGTATATTATAACCAATGCTTCTGATTGCAGACCAGCGGTATGGTGCAAAGTATTTAAGCAGTAATCTGATATTCTTCATTTACCGGATCGGGGTTAAAAACCTGTGTAGTTCAGTGGTGTTATCGCCTTCAATTCTGCTTTTACTTCATCCCTGAGGTCCAGGTTATCTATAAAAAGCGATATTGCTTCATGTGTTATTTTCTGATTTGTTCTTGTAAGTTCCAGCAGTGCCTCGTAAGGATTAGGATATCCTTCGCGCCTCAGAATTGTCTGCAAAGCCTCTGCAACAACAGCCCAGTTATTTTCAAGGTCAATTCTTATCTTATCCCTGTTAACTATCAGTTTGTTGAGACCTTTAAGCATTGAGCTGAATGCCAGAACAGAGTGCCCGATTGGAACACCTACATTTCTGAGCACTGTTGAATCTGTAAGGTCGCGCTGAAGTCTGGATACAGGCAGTTTTGCAGAGAGATGCTCAAATATTGCATTTGCATAGCCAAGATTTCCTTCACCATTCTCAAAATCAATAGGATTTACCTTGTGAGGCATAGCAGATGAACCAATTTCACCTTTCTTAATCTTCTGAGAAAAGTAATCCATTGAGATATATGTCCAGATATCTCTTGCCAGGTCAATAAGAATAGTGTTTACCCTGCGCATATTATCGAACAATGCAGCGAGATTATCATAATGTTCGATCTGTGTCGTCGGATGAGATCTCTGCAGGCCAAGTTCTTCATTTACAAAGTTATTTGCAAAAGTTATCCAGTCAATATCAGGATATGCCACCTTATGTGCATTAAAATTTCCGGTTGCACCTCCGAATTTGGCTGAAAATGGTATCTGCCCGAAATATTTGGTTTGTCCGTCTATCCTCGAAATGAAGACCTGCATCTCTTTACCCAGCCTTGTTGGTGAAGCAGGCTGACCATGTGTCCGACCGAGCATGGGAATCTCCTTCCATTCATCTGCAAGATTGGCAAGGGTTTCCCTGAGTTCATAAAGGAGCGGAAAATAGACATTTATTAAAGCATCTTTTATTGAAAGCGGTATGGCTGTGTTATTTATATCCTGGGATGTAAGGCCAAAATGGATGAATTCGCTCCATTTGCCCCAGCCCGACTGGAAAAACCTTTCTTTCAGAAAATATTCTATAGCTTTAATATCGTGGTTCGTGATCTTTTCACGTTCCTTAATCTTTTCAGCATCAGCCTGATCAAAATCCTCATATATTGACCGCAGCTGCTTGAAATTTTCTTTCCTGAAATCGCTTAAATGGGGAAGGGGAATCTCGCAGAGAGCGATGAAATACTCAATCTCCACCATCAGCCGGTACCTGATTAGTCCGAATTCCGAAAAATAGAGGTGAAGCTCATCGACCTTGCTTCTGTATCGTCCGTCAAGGGGCGAAATGGCTGTCAGGGAATTTAATTCCATTATTAACAAGAATGAGTTTTCAGTTGTTATATCATTACATGCAAAAATACTATTTTAGATGTTTGAAAAAAATGGTAATGGATAAAATCAGGATTTCGGCAGTTAAATATGCCAATACTTATCCATTTATTTATGGATTGAAGGAAAGCGGTTTTGAGAAACAGATAATACTTGAGACTGACCATCCTGCAGATTGTGCGGCAAAACTAATAAGTAACAGGGCTGACATAGGACTTATCCCGGTTGCATCACTACTTCAACTTGAAGAATATCACATAATAAGCGACTACTGTATAGGCTCAAACGGAAATGTAAGAACGGTTATGCTTCTGCGAAACTGTTCATTTGAAGAACTTGATACTATCTATCTGGATTACAGATCAAGAACATCGGTCAAACTTGTACAGGTGCTCGCCATGAACTGGTGGAAAAGAAAATTCAACTGGAAAAACACTGCGGAAGGATTTGATATTCTGAATATTAAATGCAATGAAGCAGTAGTACTAATCGGAGATCAGTGCTTCGAATATGAGAAGTCCTTCAGATATGGCATAGATCTTTCAATGGAATGGAAAAAATTCACAGGACTGCCCTTTGTCTTTGCCTGCTGGGTTTCCAATAAGATTATTAACCCTGAATTTCTGGCTGATTTCAATTCAGCTCTGAAAGCAGGACTCTCCGATATTGATTCTGTCGTTGATAGCATTGGCAATTCCGGAGCAATTACAGGTCCTGTTCTGAAAGAATATCTATCTGAAAATATTGACTTTATCCTTGATGAAGAAAAGAAAAAAGGGATTGATCTGTTCCTTTCACTGGTGAAAAAATTGGATTTTTGAATATTGGATTACTTGTTTTTAATTAACTTTGGGTCTGAACCTTTTTATTAACTATTTAAACGAATTAAAATATGGACACCATGGCAAAAACAATCACATTTAATGAACTGCGTAAGATCAAAGACCAGTTACCCTCCGGTAGTATGAGGAGGATTGCGGAGAAACTGAATCTTGAAGAAGAAACAGTAAGAAACTACTTCGGAGGGAGAAATTTTGACAAGGGACAAAGCGTCGGTATCCATTTTGAACAGGGACCTGGAGGGGGTATTGTTACATTTGATGATACAACAATCCTTGATCTGGCTCAGGCTATGATTAAAGATTAACCAGGTTACTTATGCCTGTTCAAAAGCAAAAGGCGAAGTCTTTTGCTTTTTTTATTTTAATAAAGAACCATGACCAAAGGCAATCTGTATAAAACAATTCAGGCTGTTGAGAAATCACATAAACAGGCTATTGAAACATTTTTTCTTAATACTTATCCGTCAAACCACCTCATTTCCCATGGACTGGAACATCACCGAAGGGTGTGGGAATATGCAAAAGAGATTATACGTGATTCTGATATTAAAATCAGAGCCGAAAAGCACTTCATTGAGGAACTTATAATTGCCTGCTTCTTTCACGACATTGGTATGGCAATAAATCACGGAATTAACCATGGTGATACAAGCCGGAAAAAAACAATTGAATTCCTGGAAACAACGGGGATGAATCCTGCTGATTATATTGATGCACTCAAAGCCATTGAATATCATGATGATAAAGAATATATTTTTCAGCCGGGGGATAATAAAGTACTTGAGATCCTGTCTGTTGCCGATGATCTTGATGCTTTCGGAATAACCGGTATCTACAGGTATGCTGAAATATACCTTAAACGTGGGATCTCATTCAGGGAAATTGGATCCAGGATCAATAAAAATGCCCTGTTCAGATTTGAAAATATTGAAAAAAAAACATGGCTGTCAGTGGAATTTCTGCAAAGACAAAGAGAGCGATATAACTATCTGATCAACTTCTTCAGGAATTACAATTCTCAGTTGGAATCCTATAACTTCAACTCTGAAAAACCTGCCGGACCCTGTGGAGTAATTCAGATATTGTCTGGATCAGATGAACCCGATTTTACAAAACATACAGAAACTTATTATAATGATCTGTTTATTTCAGATTTCTTTATCAAACTGACTGCCGAAAAGGATTGAATGGTAGGAGTATATACATAGTGAACTATATGTATAAATACTGACATTTTTAGAGCATAAAAGCCATTGAATCATACTATTCATCAGGTTAATTTTGCGACATATAAATTCGGAAATATATGCTCGATGTTTTAATCAACCAGACTGAGAAGCATTCTGCTTCAGAAAATGTAAAAAAGATAAGTGACAGAGCCGATAAACCTATCAAAAGCGTTATGAAAGCAATTTCATGGCGGATAGTCGGAACAATAGATACCATGGTAGTAAGCTATTTCATCACAGGAAAGCTGACAATGGCTGTAACGATCGGGAGTGTTGAAGTATTTACTAAAATTATGCTTTATTATCTTCACGAAAGGGTATGGGCACATATACACAGGATAAATTTCAGATTCTGGAAACGATCAAATAAAGATATATATGAAATTCAAGGAGTTGAAAGACCAGCTTAAAGGAAAATCGGTTGACGAAAGCCTGAAGGAGCTTGTATCTCTTTTTCCCGGCAAAGTCATATTTACATCAAGTTTTGGAATTGAAGATCAGGCAATTACACATAAAATTTTCAGCAATAATCTAGACATAAAAGTAGTAACGCTTGATACCGGAAGACTTTTCCCCGAGACATACGAGGTTTATTCACAGACTATCCTGAAGTTCCGGAAAACAATACACACATATTTCCCCGATTATCTTTCTGTTGAAAAGCTTGTTACTGAAAAAGGTCCTTTCAGTTTCTTCGATTCTGTCGAAAACAGAAAGGAATGTTGCAAAATCCGGAAGGTAATACCTCTTACAAGGGCTCTGGCAGGCATGAAAGTGTGGATATCAGGGATAAGAGCTGATCAGTCGGGCAACAGGAGTCAGATGGAGTGGCTTGAATGTGATGAAGATAAAGGACTTTTTAAGTTTTATCCCATATTCTCATGGTCATACCAGGACGTCAGGAAATATGTTAAGGAAAATAATATTCCCTATAATTCACTCCATGATAAAGGCTTTGTAAGCATTGGTTGTGAACCATGTACTAGGGCAATAGAACCCGGTGAAGACTTCAGAGCAGGTCGCTGGTGGTGGGAGAATGACGGTTCAAAGGAATGCGGGTGTCACGTAAAATAATACATCACTAAAATATTATGAAGAATCCGTTGCACATTAATGATGAACACCTTAAAGAACTTGAGAGTGAGGCTATTTTTGTTATGAGGGAGGTGGCAGCTCAGTTCGAAAACAAGGCTCTGCTCTTCTCTGGTGGCAAGGATTCAATTGTACTTGTTCATCTTGCAAGAAAAGCATTCTGGCCTGCAAAAATACCATTCACTCTGTTGCATATCGATACCGGCCATAATTTTGAGGAGACTCTCATTTTCAGAGATAACCTGGCAAAAGAATTCGGATGCGACCTTATTGTGGCAAAAGTACAGGATTCAATAGATAAAGGAAGGGTTGTTGAGGAACAGGGTATAAATGCAAGCAGGAATAAGGCACAGTCAGTTACACTTCTCGATGCAATAGAAGAATATCGTCTGGATGTCGCAATCGGAGGTGGCAGACGTGATGAAGAAAAGGCAAGGGCAAAGGAAAGATTCTTCTCCCACAGGAATGAATTTGGCCAGTGGGATCCGAAGAATCAGCGTCCTGAACTCTGGAATATCTTCAATGGCAGGAAACACATGGGTGAGCATTTCAGGGTATTCCCTATCAGCAACTGGACAGAACTTGACGTCTGGCAGTATATCCTGCATGAGAATATTAAATTACCTGATCTCTACTACACCCACCGGCGCAAGATCTTCAGCCGTAACGGCACATATCTGGCATGGGCTCCGTTCATGCAGCTTAAGCCTACAGAAGAGGTATTTGAAGCTGATGTTCGCTGTCGTACCATTGGTGATATTACCTGTACCGGTGTCACTCTGTCGAAAGCGCAGTCACTTGAAGAAATAATAACCGAAATAGCCGCAACACGGGTGACTGAACGCGGAGGGCGTTATGACGATAAAAGATCAGAAGCCGCAATGGAAGACAGAAAGAAGGAAGGGTATTTTTAAAAGGCGACAGGCGACAGGCGACAGAAAGAATTATGAACCAGAATTAATCAATACTACTTGCCGGTAGCCGGTAGCCGGTAGCCGGTAGCCGGATGCCGGGTTATTATTGCACAGATAAAACGATAAAACATATTATGCTAATCGATCCGAAAGAAAAAAGCAAAAGTCTGTTAAGGTTTACTACAGCCGGAAGCGTTGATGATGGGAAGAGTACACTGATCGGAAGGCTGCTGTATGACAGCAAATCTATCTTCGAGGATCAGATGGATCATATTGTTCAGTCAGGCAAAAGGCTCGGGAGAGAAGAGCTTGACCTTTCTCTGCTTACTGACGGACTAAGAGCAGAACGTGAACAGGGAATCACTATCGATGTTGCCTACAGGTATTTTGCAACTCCTGCCAGAAAGTTTATTATAGCCGATACTCCGGGCCATATCCAGTATACACGCAATATGGTCACAGGGGCAAGTACTGTTGATCTTGCAGTCATACTTATCGATTCAAGGAAAGGTGTCCTTGAACAGACAATCAGACACTCATTCATAGCTTCCCTGCTCGACATACGACATATCGTCTTTTGTATAAACAAGATGGATATGATAAACTGGTCACAGGAAGGATTTGAAAAAATCGTAGCTGACCTTGGGAAACTGGTAAAAAAACTTGACATCCGTGATCCGCATTATCTGCCAATAAGTGCCAAATACGGAGACAATGTGGTTGACAAGTCTGACAATATGCCATGGTACAGTGGAAAAACATTTCTTCACCTGATTGAAACTATAGATATTGAAAAGAACAAGAATCCGGAGAACAAGCGTTTTCCTGTTCAGACAATAATACGCCCGCATACAAAAGAATATCACGATTACCGTGGATATGCAGGAAGAGTTGCCGGCGGCGTTTTCAGACCTGGTGATGAGGTAATAGTCCTTCCTTCAATGCTTAAGTCAAGAATAAAAAGCATTGATATGTTCGGAAAGACCCTGTCGGAAAGTATCGCCGGTGATTCAGTAGCCATATCACTTGAAGATCAGATTGATATCAGCCGCGGTGATATGATTGTGGCCCCTGATGATCTTCCTGCAATAAGTCAGGATATTAATATGATGGTCTGCTGGTTCAACGAACAACCTCTGAAAAATGGAGGAAAATATCTTATCCGCATAAACAGCAACGAAGCCGGATGCATTATAAAGAAAGTCAATTACAGACTCAATATAAACACACTGGAAAAAGATACCGAAAACACAGCCGTGCAGATGAATGATATCGCTGATATCACAATAAAAACTTCAAAACCGATATTCTTCGATTCATATAAAAAGAATAACATCACCGGCAGTATGATCCTCATTGACGAAGGAACCAACGAAACGGTAGCTGCGGGTATGATTGTGTAGATTGTCTTGCTTTGTCAGCCGAAGCCTTGGCGAAGGCTTGCGGTCATGCGGTCGAGCAGTCCTGAGGGCTCATTCTGAGAAACTTTCTGAAGTATATTATTGAGTAATGGATCATATAAACAAATCATTATTATAGTTGTTTTATAATTGATTGTTTTAATCAAAATAGTTACATCTTAACCTGGACAAAAATGGAAAAATTAGATATCCTCAAAAACTACCTCAAAAAGTTTAATAATCCGGTCATTGCATTTTCAGGCGGTGTTGACAGTACTTTTCTGGCACGAGTTGCAAAAGATGTTTACAGTGACAGACTTCTTTTGATAACTGCCACTTCAAGTACAATACCCTTTTATGAGCTTGAGGAAGCCGAAGCTCTGGCAGGAATGATGGGCATCCGGCACAGGATCATAATTTCGGAGGAAATAGATATTCCGGGATATGTAAATAATCCTCCTGACAGGTGTTATTTCTGCAAAAGTGAACTCTTCGGAAAGATCACCTACATTGCTGAAAAGGAGGGATTTGATGCCGTATTTGACGGCAGTAATGCGGAGGATATGAAGGACTACAGGCCAGGCTTAAAGGCAAAAAAAGAAAAAGGGGTCATCTCTCCTCTTGCCGAGACTGGCTTTACAAAAGCGGATATCAGAAAGTATTCTGCAGAATTTAACCTTCCAACTACCAATAAACAGTCCTATGCATGTCTTGCTTCCAGGATACCTTACGGGGAAAAAATAACGGTGGAAAAACTTGACAGGCTTGCCAGATCGGAATATAAATTGCGGGAACTTGGATTCAGCCAGTTTCGTATCAGGAGTCATGAAAACCTGGCAAGGCTGGAATTTATTCCTGCTGAAATTGACAGAGCCTGGATTTTAAGGGAGAAGCTGACAGAGATATGTAAACAATCAGGTTTCAGCTATGTTACTATAGACCTTGTGGGCTACAGAAGCGGCTCAATGAATGAGGTTTTATCAGAATCAGAAAGAAAAGCAGTGTAGTCTATTCTCAGATTCTTTCTAAATTTGATAACTAAAAGTTAAACAGATTAAAACTAAATTCCTCATTAATAATGAAATTTGAAACAAAAGCTATCTGGGTTGGCCAGGAGGCTGACAAAGCAACAGGGGCAACTATTGTTCCCATTTATCAGACTTCCACATTCACTCAGGAAGAGGTTAACAAGCATAAAGGATATGAATATTCCAGGGTCGCAAATCCTACCCGGTCGGCGCTTGATAAATGTCTTGCTTCACTTGAGGAGGGTAAGTATGGACTGAGCTTTGCCTCAGGGCTGGCTGCCGAGCATGCAATTTTAACCCTTCTGAGGCCTGGTGATCATGTTATTGTACCGGAAGATATGTACGGTGGCACATACAGAATAATAAAGGAATTCCTTGAACCTTTTAATATTAAATTCTCATTTACTGACTTTACAGATATTGAAAGTATAAGTGATGCATTTTGTTCTTCCACTAAAATGGTCTGGATAGAAACTCCTACCAATCCAACCCTCAAAATATTTGATATTGAAGAGATTTCAAAACTCAGTCACACAAAAAAAGCAATTGTGGTTGTTGATAATACTTTTGCATCACCCTACTTCCAGAAGCCACTATTATGCGGTGCAGATATTGTTGTTCACAGTACAACCAAATATATAAACGGACACTCTGATATTATTGGTGGTGCCATTGTCCTGAACAATGAGGATATGTACAAGAAAATACTTCTCGCACAAAAGTCAATTGGTGCTGTACCCTCTCCTTTTGATTCCTGGCTCACCTTAAGAGGACTGAAAACACTTGCAGTAAGGATGCAGCAGCATGAAAAAAATGCATTTCAGGTAGCACGATTTCTGGAGAAACACCCAAATGTGGAAAGAGTATTCTTCCCGGGATTTGAGAGTCATCCCGGTCATGATATTGCGAAGAAGCAGATGTCTGGTTTCGGAGGTGTTGTTTCATTCAGGATTAAGGGCGGTCTCAAAGAAGCAAATGATTTTTTCAGGAAGCTTAAGATCTTCCAGCTGGCTGACAGTCTTGGCGGAGTGGAATCGCTCGCGAACTATTCTGCCCTGATGACTCATGATTATTTTCCTGAACAGCTGAGAAAGAAAATCGGGGTTACAGACAATCTGATCAGGCTCTCAATAGGAATTGAACACATTGACGACCTGTTGGCAGATCTTAAAAGTGCACTTCAGAAATAGCTTCGGAAATTATTCAGACTGTTAACACTTATAAATGAGCCCATCTTTTAAAAAACACAGGCTAATTATAGCTGACTGTCAGTTTCTTATCACAGAATCACTTAAAGCTATTCTGACTGATGAAGGATCATTTATTGTTGAAGCAGTTGTTGCCGGGAAAAATGAAATTCAAAAAGCATTAGAGAAAAGTGAAGTATCCATTTTAATAATAGATCCCTCTTTCATTGATCTTAATTCTTTTTCAGAAATAAAGGAAATCAGGTATAATTATCCTGAACTCAGGTTTATTGTCCTTACGAATAGTCTCAGCAAATCCGAATTGTACGAATTAAACAGCCTGGGAATTACAAATATTATACTTAAATCAAGTGACAAAGAAGAGATATTTGAAGCTCTCAATGCCTCTGTTAAGGGGAAAAAATATTATTCCAGTGAGCTACTGGAAATTCTGTTCGAAATAAAAGAAAAAACAAATTCAGGTGAGGAACCAGGACAACTTACACCTTCTGAAATAGAAATTGTACGGCTCATATCCGAAGGACTTACAACAAAAGAAATTGCTTCCAGGAAATATATCAGCTTTCATACAGTGATCACTCACCGAAAAAACATCTTTAGAAAGCTTGGAGTATCAAATGTTTCTGAACTTATCATGTATGCCATTAAGTCAGGATGGATTAATATGATCGAATACCATATTTAATCTCCATACCACATTTGTGGTATATAAAATGCCACAAAATGGGGATTTCCCGGGCAGATTTGTTGATCAATCTTTGTGTCTCAATTTAACATTAAAATTTATGGCACAGGAAAATCTACATTTTGATACTCTTCAATTGCATGCAGGACAGGTAGTTGACCCGACAACTAAATCAAGGGCAGTACCTATTTACCAGACAACTTCTTATGTTTTTAATGATTCCGAACATGCAGCTAACCTCTTCGGACTTAAAGAATTTGGCAATATTTATACACGCCTGATGAATCCGACAACGGACGTATTTGAGAAAAGGATTGCAGCATTGGAAGGCGGAGTTGCGGCACTTGCAACATCATCGGGTCAGGCAGCCCAATTTATTGCAATTACAAATATATTAGGGGCAGGAGATAATCTTGTTTCTACATCTTATCTGTATGGTGGTACATATAATCAGTTTAAGGTACAATTTAAGAGACTTGGTATTGGAGTTAAATTCGTTGACGGAGATAAACCAGCTGATTTTGAAAAGCTTATTGATGATAAAACAAAGGCAATTTACCTTGAAACAATAGGTAATCCAAGATTCAATATACCTGATTTTAATGCGATAGCATCAGTTGCGCAAAAACACAATATCCCTCTTATTGTTGACAATACATTTGGCGCAGCAGGCTATTTGTTCAGACCTATTGAACACGGGGCAAATATTGTAGTTGAGTCGGCTACCAAGTGGATTGGAGGACATGGTACAAGCATAGGAGGTGTAATAGTTGATGCAGGTAATTTCAACTGGGCAAACGGAAAATTTCCTCAGTTCACAGAGCCATCAGAAGGCTACCATGGACTTAAATTCTGGGATGTCTTCGGTGCACCCGGACCATTTGGCAATATAGCATTCATAATTCGTGCCCGTGTTGAAGGTCTGAGAGACTATGGATCATCCTTAAGTCCTTTCAATTCATTCCTTCTTTTATTGGGACTTGAAACACTCTCTCTGCGCGTACAGAAACATGTTGACAATGCCTTAGGATTGGCACAGTGGCTGTCAAAACATCCAAAAATAGAATATGTTGAGTACCCCGGACTCGAATCCAGTCCATACCATGCACTGGCAGTAAAATACCTGAAAAACGGTTATGGAGGAGTTCTATCATTTAAGGTTAAAGCCGGCAAGGAAGCTGCTGATAAGCTTGTAAACAACTTGAAACTGATCAGCCATCTTGCAAATGTGGGTGATGCAAAAACACTTATAATTCATCCCGCTTCAACAACACATCAGCAACTTTCTGAAAAAGAACAATTGAGCACAGGTGTGGTCCCCGGAGTATTAAGGTTATCTGTTGGAATTGAAAACATACTGGATATTAAATATGACCTTGAACAGGCTCTTAACATTTTGTAAAATAATATGATTCAAAGAATTTTTATCAGGTTTGGCTGGTTTGTTTCTTAATGTACAACACTTTAAGTCAGGGAAGTGTTGTACATTTGCATTTCATTGAAACATAATCAGGTATGTCAGAATTCATCATTCCGAATCAAAAAACTGTCGAAAAAACAATCAAATCAATATTTGAGTTGCTTTTTCCTGAAACACACTCATTTACAAATGAGGAGATTGAATGTAACCGTAAAAACCTTCAGGCTCAAATAAGTCAGATCCTGGCTGGACTGACAGATAATAATGAAGAGGTTACACAGCGGTTTTTCAATAATCTTGATTCAATCAAGAAAATATTACTTAAAGATGCTGATTTCATACTTGAATCAGACCCTGCAGCAACCCAGCGGATTGAAGTGATTGCCATTTATCCGGGATTCTATGCGATTTTCTGTTACCGGATTGCCAATTTCCTTAAGAAACTATCAGTCCAGCTTTTTCCAAGGATGATAACTGAATATGCACACAGGGTGACCGGTATTGATATTCACCCCGGTGCTTCAATCGGAATTCCATTCTCAATAGATCATGGTACAGGTATCGTTATAGGAGAAACTGCAATTATCGGAAACAATGTTAAGCTTTACCAGGGAGTTACACTCGGAGCTTTAAGTGTTGACAAGACCAAAGCCTCAACAAAGAGACACCCGACAATAGAAGACAACGTTATATTATATGCCGGATGTACTATTCTGGGTGGAGATACGATTGTCGGCAGAAACAGCATTATCGGAGGAAACGTCTGGCTCACAGAGAGTATTGCACCTTTCTCAGTTGTATATCATAAAAGCGAGATAGTTATCAGAAACCAGAACGGTTACCAGGAGCCAATAAATTTTATAATCTGAAAATAAAACGATATGAAAGTAAACTCAATTCTTGAAACAATAGGCAACACGCCTCATCTTAAAGTCAACAGACTGTTTGGCAAAGATCATTCTGTATGGATTAAACTTGAAAAAACAAATCCCGGGGCCAGCATTAAGGACAGGATAGCACTGTCTATGGTGGAAGACGCTGAAAAAAAAGGGCTCCTGAAACCTCATAGTGTAATAATTGAACCCACATCCGGAAATACCGGTATCGGACTGGCCCTGGTGGCAGCTGTAAAAAACTACAGGCTAATTCTTGTTATGCCTGAATCGATGTCGGTAGAACGAAGGAAGATCATGAGTTCATACGGTGCTGAATTTGTTCTTACTCCACGTGAAAAGGGAATGAAGGGAGCTATCGAAAAAGCCAGGGAACTGATTGCAGAGACAAAAGATTCATGGATGCCTATGCAGTTTGATAATCCTGCAAACACAGAAATACATAAAAGAGCCACAGCACAGGAAATTATTAATGATTTCCCTGAAGGTCTTGATTACCTGATTACAGGTGTTGGCACCGGCGGACATATTACCGGAGTTGCTGAGGTACTGAAAGCAAAATTCCCAAAACTGAAGGTATATGCTGTTGAACCCGAACTTTCTCCTGTACTCAGCGGAGGATCGCCATCACCTCATCCAATACAGGGTATCGGGGCCGGATTTGTTCCTTCAATTCTCAATACTAAGATCCTTGACGGCATAATTAAGGTAAGTAAGGATGATGCATTCAGCTTTGCACAGAGAGCTGCAAAGGAAGAAGGTCTTTTTGCCGGGATATCATCAGGGGCCTCACTTGCAGCTGTCAGCCAGAAACTTAAGGATATTCCTGATGGTTCAAAAATCCTCACCTTCTGCTATGATACAGGTGAGAGATACCTATCAATCGAAGGATTATTTTAATTTCTTATTTTTTTACCACAGAGGACACAAAGGTCTCACAAAGAACACAAAGATAAAGCCTTGATTATTATTTCTTTGTGATCTCTGTGTTTATTCTTTGTGACCTCTGTGGTTAATAATTTTAATTTGAAGGAAAATCATTCCTCAAACAAATGCAACTGCCTGTCAGCATTATCCTCGGTAATCAGATTTGATACGGTGACTCCCATCAGCCGAATCCTCTCCCCTTCCAGGTCCATTGATTTGCGAATTGCAGTGACCTCCCGGTGAAGAGTGTTAAAATCATTAATATAGGTATTAATGGTATGACTCCTGGTTATCTGTCTGAAATCAGAAAACTTAATCTTGACAGTTATTGTCCTTCCTGTGGTCTGTGCATGTTCAAGCCTCTCCATAAGCTCTTTTTCAAGCTTGTAGAGTTCAGCCACAATCTCAAATCTCGTTGTAAGGTCCTTGCTGTAAGTAATCTCGGTGCCTACCGATTTTCTCTCCTGGTCAGGTTCAACCGGCCTTTCATCTATCCCCCTGGCGATATCGAAGAAAAATTCACCTGCTTTTCCAAAGTTCCTGATAAGTGACTCCATATCCCATTGTCGCAGGTCAAAGCCGGTGTGTATTCCAAGCTTATGCATTTTTACAGCAGTAACCTTTCCGATACCATAGAATCTTTCAACCGGAAGTCCATCAATAAATTTTTGGGCATCATCTGGTTTGATGACAAACATGCCATCAGGCTTTTTGATATCCGAGGCCATTTTGGCAAGAAACTTATTGAAAGAGACACCTGCCGAGGCAGTTAATCCTGTTGTCTGCTTTATGTTTTTCCTGATTTTCTCAGCAATTATAGTACCTGATCCTATTTTCTTTATATCGGTTGTAACATCCAGAAAAGCTTCATCAATTGACAGAGGTTCAATAACATCGGTGAATTCTGTAAAAATTTTAAATACAGCAGATGAGATCTCATTGTACCGTTCAAAATTATGGCGGACAAAGATAAGTTCAGGACAAAGGCGCTTAGCGATCACCGATGGCATCGCTGATCTGACCCCGTATTTCCTTGCCTCATAGCTTGCAGCGGCAACCACGCTTCTGTCACTGCTGCCTCCGACAGCAACCGGTTTGCCACGCAATTCCGGATTGTCAAGCTGTTCCACCGACGCAAAAAAAGCATCCATGTCGATGTGGATAATTTTCCTCATAATAAAGTCTGAGATACTAAGCCACTCAAGGCATTTCTATTTTTGCAAAACTACAAAGAAAAACATGTTATCTTTACAGGTTTAATATAGCTGATGGGTAATTCCGGGATATGATTCAAAACTTAAACCATACCATAAACAGACGATCTTTTGCACTGGTACTGAGTCATCACAGACTTTGGGGGTCAATATTGCTGCCATGGATTATTGAACTTGAATCCAATAGAAACTATTACAGGCTTACAGAGTGTCTTTCACCATTTCCCGGATCAGATACACTGAGTACTTTAGGCCAGGAAGAGAGGGAGGCAATCAATATAATAAATGAATACGGTGACAGAAATCTTTTCAGCATCTATTCTAAAGAAAAATCAGTTAAGGATTTCCTGTCAAAAATAACACCTGACAAGATTGAGACCTTTATCAGACCATATATTGAGAGGAGGATCTACAAATGTTTATCCCTGTCACGTGATGAAGGAATACCAGTATATTACCAGAAATCGAAAACATCCAGCCTTCACAGGGAAGACCAGCTTACAATTTACCCTGATTATGCCATGCCCCTGTTCAGTTTTAACAGGGAAACTGAAAAGAGTACATATAATCTCGGACTCGAGGCCGGAGGAAAGAGAGTGGATATTAAAGCATGCACTGCAGAAATAATATGCAACTCACCATGTCTGATCCGTGAGAGCCACAGAATACTGTTTGTATCAGACATTGA
>CALMJY010000249.1 GCA_937864815.1 uncultured Bacteroidota bacterium | reverse complement strand
CACCAAAATGAATATATATTTGTAAAAGCTGAATGACTTATTCACCAAACCCTAAGGTAGTTCTTGAGTATTTTACCAAATACCTTTTCTTTCCTTCGTCTTTCGGCCACTTATGTTTGCAATCGCTGAACCGGCATTCCGATAGCATCCCGTATTTCCGTTTCAGAAGTCAGGTCAATCTTGCTGAGCACAAGTACCGGCTCAATTCCTGATGAATAACAGATTGACAAATACCTTTCAAGCCTGTTGATGCTGAAATTATTATTAATTGCCTGATCAGAATCAGAAACAGATATCATCACCCAATCGCCAACCGCAGGAAAATCACTACGTGATTCAGCTGTAAACCTCATGTTGCCTGTTATTTCAGCATCATATTCCTTATCGCCGTCTGATACAACATATCTTTCACGGTGCTCCTGAGTAACTCTCCCTGCTGAAAAGTCGGAAAGATTATTTCCCGCAATAAATGATGCGAGCTCCTCTGTAAAGCCAAGTTCAAAGAGGTTCATATAATTTATAATAATGATTCACTTAATTTATTTCAGACAGACAGGTCTGTTTACCTGCTGGCATTTCCTTTTTCATTTTTTCTCCCTTCTCTCCCATTCTCCAATTCCCCCCATCACTTTATAAGCAGGTTATCAAACATCACAGGACTATATGTGGATCCAAGACCAGTCAGACCATTAGTATAGGTATTATCAATTAATGCGGCCACCTGTTTACCATCTATTTTCGCTGAAATACTGTTACCCGAACACACAAGCGAAAGATTATGCCATTTAGCGAGATCAATATATGTATAACCTGAGGCCAGTGTTTCTGAAGCCGTTGTTAGCTCCCATTTTCCATCAATGTGAAGAATGAGGTTATAGCCGACAGGGTGGGGAGTATAAAAAGCCTTCCATACCGATCCCTGGTAATTCCTTGCCAATACTGAGGCAAAAACCAAAGTGTCTGATTCATTGCATTCAGAAAAAGATACATCGGCGCTTACTGAGATATTCTTCCAGTTCATATCGCCGATGATTGTAAAAGCCGATTTTCCTGCGGCCCAGTCAATTCCCGGAAAACTGATCTGCTGCCTTAGATAATTTCCTTCAGTTCCCTTTTCAACTTCAAAAGAACCACTCTGATCACACAAAAATTTTGTACTGCTTCCTTCACTGTAATCTTCAAATTTCTCGGAGTATGGCAGGGGGAAGAGACCCGGATTGGGACTTCCTGAAATACCTTTGGTTTGTCCTTTGGTATTGGTAATTGTATAAACTGATCTGTCGTCAGCTTTAAACCTGATCTCTCCTCCGGATGGGACAAGATCGGGTTGTTGCATAAAACTTTCAAGGTCATTTGATCTCCACACATACATTGTCTTCACACCGGAAGGTATTTTTATAATATACTCCTTTGGAGATTTAACAGTTGTGGTTTCAAGGATTATTGAAAACAATGAATCGTCAGGAGATGTAAGTGTGACAACACTTGCGCCGTCAGCAAAAAGTTTTGAACCTCCCCTGAAATATTTCCATCCTGGTTCTGCAAACTGTGTATAATGCGCTACCAGCCATAATGATTTATCTATCAGGTATTCTCCCGACCAGGGCGTATTTGCTTTAATAACTCCGGAAGAAGGTGCAGGAAGACAATCGTAATATGAAGTTATCGGGCTCCAGTACTCCGTCTTCGTCAGTCCCATTTTAAGATAGTTATAGTTCAATTCCTGAACTCTTAAATATCTGATGGAAGGCCTCATGCTCCACCAGTCCCATTCCCCGTCCTCAGAGGACCATAATCGTTTACCGGAGAGTTTCATTTTTTTTGCTGATACCGGAACCTCACCATGAGGATAGTGAACTCCTATCACATCAATTGCGGATGCAAGTTCAGGGTCAGCCAGCATTGAATCAGCGATCTCCCACATATCCTCAGGCGGACCGTTCATATCATTAGCCACAATTTTCACATCCTGCAGGCCATTATCATCAAGCGTTTTACGCAGCATTTTAATATAATTGCCTCTGAAATCACGTTCATTCCATATTCCAACATATTCTATATCAAGATCATGATGTTCCTTTGCACCCTTCAGGAAATCCTTAATATAATCGGCACCTTCCTGCGTATGATAATTTCCGTTGCCAATCC
Source organism: uncultured Bacteroidota bacterium (assembly GCA_937864815.1). Lineage (GTDB taxonomy): Bacteria > Bacteroidota > Bacteroidia > Bacteroidales > VadinHA17 > LD21. The sequence continues at coordinate 9,507 of CALMJY010000249.1, read as the reverse complement.
ATCCGGGGAATCCCCAGGCAAGTGCATCCAGTATTATGTCCGGATTACGTTTTTTTGCTTCCTTCATCAGCCACCATTCATATCCACGGTTAAAAATCATTTCACCTCTTTGCCTTTGAAAACCTGGTTCGGAGCCATCTGTTGAGTTGATATCTCCTCCAATCTCAACCTTGAGATGCTGAAATCCTGCACCAAACTTAGGCTTGAACAGAAAATCAAGAATCTGACTTCTGTATGGTTCCGGATAATCTATAAGTAATCGTGAGGAGGCACCTGCACTTACCGCCCCTACTCCTTCAAAAGTATCAGCAGTGTCATTAAAACATATCGCAATAGTATAATCGTCTTGTACAGTACGGACCTGATTATTCTTGCAGGAAATGCTGATTGAAATAAAAATCAGAACCTGTATTATTGCTTTTACGATGTTTTTCATATTAATATCCTATGGAAAAAACTTATTCATCAGCATGTAATCTATGTTACCTGACTGGTTATGACAGGTATTGCAGGATTTTCCTTTTTCGGCAGCTGACTCTGCAACAGTACCATCGGCATTTATATAACCCCAAACCCATCCTTTTGTATCAGCGTCCTGATTTCCTGATTCTTTATACAGAATAGCATACCTGGCCAGTTTTCTGGAACTATCATGAAATTCCTTCACTATAAGAGAACCTTCGGGGAATACAGAACCTGCAATAATTTTGCCCTGGTCATCAAGCCTGACTGCTGCAGTCTGATTATACCGTGTTCTGAGGTACGGGAAGCTATGGCCGCTTCCTGAGGTAGTATTAAGAAGTGCATCCGATTTTTTATACCAGGAAAAACCTGTGGTCTCCCTTGCCATATCATACAGCTTTTTATCAGTTCCTTCCGCCTGGCTGTCATTTATACATCCATTCTCCACAGGAAGAACAATAACACATATAAAAAGTGCTACTAATAAATGTTTTGTTTTCATATCTCAATTATTTTGAAAATATTTTTTAAGCGTATAGTCAGGTTCACACAAATTTACATGATTAAAATGGCAGTTTTTTCTGGTAAACTCTGACATAATCAACATCATGGTACTGTGGAAATACGGTTGTTGAATCAGGATTTCCGGGCCAGGCGCCACCAATAGCTGTATTTATGATCAGGTAATGAGGTGTATGAGGAATACCTGATGCTGTATGGTGAATAAGCTTGTCATCTATAAACCATCTCATTGAGTCCGGCTCCCATTCAAGTGCATAAAGATGATAATCCTTTGAGTAATCAACATCGCCTCTCCATGTTCCTGAACTGGTTTTTTTCTGGCCGTCAAACGAATAGTAATGCAAAGTACCATAGAGAATATTGGGCTCATGACCAAGGAACTCCATAATGTCAATCTCACTGTACCAGGGTCTCTCTTCGGGTATAAATGACTCCCTCCCGTTTGCAACTGCTTCGGACATTACATACTCCATCTGCCAGTTACGGTTCTGAGGGTATAACCAGTAAGCAGGCCATATACCCTGTCCGACAGGCAGCCTGGCCCTTATTTCAAATCTGCCGTAAACAGGTGCGAACTTGCCTTTTGTATCAAGCCTTCCGCTGGTGAATTCCATGTCTCCATACTTTCTTACCCTGCTTCGTATTCTGAGATTCCCATCCTCAACATAGACTTCATCCGGGACATAGTACTGTAATTCATTATGTTTACTGTGTTCACGCATCAGTACATTCCATTTTGAAGTATCGAGTCTGCTGCCGTTGAAATTATCCTCCCATACAAGGTGCCAGTTATCCGATGCAACAGGACTTCTGTCACAGGAAACCAACAAACCGAAAATGGAAAATATAATTGTGATAATCAGGCAAATACCTCTGGATTTCATATAGCTTCAGCATTAAATTGAATAAAAATAATATCCTAATAAATATAAGAAATTTGTTCAGATTTTATGTCCCGGACTAACGGCGTATAAATGTTCGGAAATTTAGAAATAAAGAAATCGCCAGCGAAATTAAAAAGGAAAAGAGTGTAACATTATCCACAAGAGCCGGATCAAAATCCATTCCTGTCAGTCTGTCGGCCAGATATTTAATGTATGAATTTGGAAGGTTAGTTTCTCCCATTTTGTACAATACACTGAAATGCCAGTCTGTAAAAGGGCAATAGCCTATTGATCCAACAATTAATCCCAGAATAAGCCATGATCCACCTGTAAGAAGAAGAGTATATAGGTTTAGCTTTCTGGTCTTGATCCATATCCAGCCAAAGAGATTAAAGAAAATAAGTGAGGTATGGAAAACAATGAATAATATGTCAATCAGCTTATACATAGAACAATACGAAAATTTCGGATATGCAGTTTTTATTAATGAATCAAATCATGATAATTCAAAAAACACCAAAAGAAGTGAACCAGGGGTATAGTTATCCCTTATTCCTTTACCTTTATTCTCAATGCCATATCTATAGTATATTCCGGAGTGATTAACTTTAATTCACCACCATCAGAATCAAGGCTTTCTGAAGATTTCACGGCACCTGAGACCGGATCAATCCATTCTGCCAGATATTCACCTGCCGGGACAGAATTCAATACAATTGTATCATTGTAACTGCCCGGCGCTGCCAGAAAATTTGCACCCCACTCACTATCATATCTTCCATGAAAAATGTAAAGTGCATACTGTTTACCACTTTCAGAAATTGCAGAACAAAATCCATCTGTAGCACTATGACTGAATTTACTGTAAGCATTTAGTCCTTCAAGTTCTAAACTTTGCATGAATTCCATCAGAATTTTTTTCTGCGGAGCAATCCGGGTCTGAGTATCAGATCCACCGTTTTCATTTCCCCTGTAATATTCACCATTCAGATTGATGCAACCGGCTCCTCCGCTCATCATATACCACCATCCTTCAATCCGTACTGCATTTATATCATAACCGTCCTTTGTGAGACTAATACCATAGTAATTTGTTTCAACATTTACCAGCGGTTTATTAGCCTTATAATTAAGTCTTAATGCTTTTTCAGCTGGTCTGACATATTCAGTTGGAAGCCATTCGCACCACGTTTCATCTGAATGGTCGGGAGAAAGGTTTTGCACAGTCTGGCCAATAAGGTGTTTTTTGGGTAATGATTGTTCGGCCATAAGAAAGGCATTTTTCATTTCAATTATCCAGGGTCTTATAAGGCTGTCATTATTTACCCTTATGCTTCCATCCGGCAGACCCTGAAGGTTCGGTTCATCGCAAATATCATAGATGACATTATCAAATCCGTTAAGTTCAGTTGCTATCTTTTGTATATAGGCTTTCTGATATTTCATGACATCAGCATTCCGGATATCTGCTGTAGTAAATAACCCGCAATCTTCAGCCTCATATCTTCCTGCATTCTGGATATTATTCTTATGATACATTGCCATTAAGGGCCAGCAGTCTGCATACATCCCGTTAAAAAAGGCAACTTCAACAATAATATTCAGCCGGTCAGCCAGTTTTACAAACGATTTCAAACGGATAAAATATTCAGGATCCCATTTTTCAAGATCATACTTAAATGAAATTTGCCCCGGGGATGCAAGTCTGGAATCAGCGCCCGGCTGTTCTGATCTTTGCCATGGCAGCAGCTGCCGGCCAGGAAGCGGTCCAAGTGGATTCCCGGGGATAAACTTGTCAGTAGGTTCAAACATACCACCAGGATAGATCCGGGTAATATTCATCTTGTTATCAGCAAGATATTTCAGAAAAGTCTCATAATTAAAATCCAAATCAATTATTGCTCCGTAATGATGATCGGAAGATATTAATACAACTGTTTCTCCCTTATACTGAAAAAAATGTGGATTTAATGGTGAAACAATAACAGGTGAATCACTGCATCCGGATGTCAGAATTAAGAAAACAACCGGAATAAAGAAGTCGATGATACTTTTCTTCATAATACTTAAATAGGTTAAATCTTGAGAATTCCATCCAATTTAATACTTATTGATTTAAAAACCTTTCATATCTGGCTTTTTGTTTTACAGTTAAATATTCTGACAAAATTCTTAAGATTTTATTCTGACAAAAATGCTTTATCTTTAATTGTTATTTTCAGAAAATTATTTATAATGGAAGCAGACAATAAAAACAAATCCATAAACATTATTGGTGCCGGATTTGCAGGCATGGCTGCCGGTATCTATGCACAGTTGAATGGTTATAAAACATCTATTTATGAGATGCATTCACAGCCTGGAGGACTATGTACCTCATGGAACAGGAAAGGCTATACATTCGACGGTTGTATTCACTGGCTGGTAGGCTCTTCCAGGTCAAGCGGTATGCATGATATGTGGGAAGAGACAGGTATTGCACAGAATATAAATATTACTGATCATGAAGAATATATGAGGCTTGAGGACAGCAAAGGCCGTACTCTTATATTCTATACTGATGTTGAAAGGCTTGAGAAACACTTGCTGGAATTCTCTCCTTCTGACGAAAAACCAATCAGGGAACTTATTGATGGTGTAAGGATGTGTATACCATTTGACACTCCTTCCAAACATGATTCTTTCTTTTCAAGAACAGGGAAACAAATTAAAATCGGACTGAATTTTGCAAAGAACGGCAGCAAAATGCAGAAGTGGATGAAGATTACATGCAGGGAGTTTTCGGAAAGATTTAAGGATCCTTTGATTAAACTGGCGATAAATGAAATGTGGATACCTGATTTTTCGATATTCTTCATGCTTTTCACCCTTGCTTACCTTCATAACAAAAATGCCGGCTATCCCAGAGGAGGATCAATGCCAATGTCAAGGGCAATGGAGGCAAGATATAAGGAGCTGGGTGGTGAGATTCATTATAAGAAGAAAGTTACAAAAATCCTCACAGAAAATAACAGAGCAACCGGAATTACGTTTGATGACGGGACAATTGTCCATTCTGAAATTGTAATCTCTGCAGCAGATGGTTATTCGACTCTTTTCAAGATGCTTGATGGAAAATTTGGTGATGCAAAAACCCGTGAACCTTATGAAAAATGGCCACTGTTTCCTTCCCTGATCTATGTATCTCTCGGTATTAACCGAAGATTTGATGATATTCCATGGTCGGTATCCGGACTAACATTCATACTTAAAGAACCTGCAGAAATTGGCGACAGGATACGTGATAATCTTAGCGTCCATATCTACAACCATGATGATTCACTTGCTCCTGTGGGCAAAACAGCAATTACAATTATGATGGGTACTGACTATGAATACTGGAAAAAACTTGCTGAAGACAGAACGGTTTACCTCAGGAAAAAAGAAGAAGTGGGCAACACTGTTATTGATGTTCTGGAACAGCGTTTTCCGGGGATCAGATCGCAGGTTGAGGTTATAGATGTTGCAACTCCCCTCACATTTGAACGATATACAGGCAACTGGAAGGGATGCTTTGAAGGCTGGCTGATAACGCCTGAAAACTCATATACACTGATGAAACCAATGTCCCAATCGATTCCGGGACTGGAAAACTTCTATATGTGTGGTCAGTGGGTTGAGCCTGGCGGCGGATTGCCCACAGCAGTGATGTCGGGTAAACGGTTGGTTAAGAGATTGTGTAGGGAAGAGGGAAAAAGGTTTAGTTCAGGTAGTTAGACTGAACCAAAAATCCTTTTTTCATAAATCCACCCCTAAATCCCCCAGGGGGGACTTATTAAAAATCAGAGGATTTAAAAAGCCCCCCTTGGGGGGTTGGGGGGTAGAATATTTTATATGATAGAGTTTCATAACCAATTGATAATAATTATATTAATCTTGTGACATTTATTCAGAATATCATTAAATACAATAAGAATGGACAGAAGAGATTTCATGCAAAAGATGGCAGCTGCAGTTGCAGGCGCTATAGTACTTGATATGGATCTGAAAGGTACACAGCCGGAAAATCCGGGTCTGAAAAAGGGAGTTCTTCCAAAACGGATTCTGGGTAAAACAGGCGTTGAGGTCAGCGTTCTTGCATTAGGAGGTGTTTCAGGGATGGGTATGAAACCTACAAATGAATTCAACCCTGCAGACCTGGCCAATGCAGCAATTGATGCAGGAATTACCTATCTCGACACTGCACCAGGTTACAGTAATGGTCAGTCCGAGACCAATTATGGTTCTGTTATGGCAAAAAGAAGAAATGAAGTCTTCCTCGCATCAAAGACTCTCAGCAGAACCTACGATGGCACCATGCGCGAAGTTGAAGAAAGCCTCAAAAGGCTTCAGACAGACCACTATGACTTATTCCAGGTCCACAGCGTGCTGGAAAAAGAAGATGTTTCACTCTGGAGCAAACCTGATGGCATGATGAAGGCATTTTACAAGCTTCGTGATGAAAAGGTTACACGATTTATTGGGGTAACCGGTCATGAATCGGCAGATGCCATGAACAGAGCCATTGACATGTATGACTTCGATACGATACTAACCACTTTTAATCCTGTTCCAAGACGACTTCCATGGAGAGAGTCAGTACTTCAGAATGCCATTAAAAAGAACATGGGAATAATTGCCATGAAGGTAATGGGCGGAGGAGGCGGTGCCCTGGTTGCTGGTAATCCGCCGAAAAATGTAAATGGAAACTGGTATTGGGATGAAACTCCACACCAGGCTGTTCCTTCTGACCTGATCAGGTATGTTCTGGGATTACCCCTTACCTGTGTGAATATTGGTATGAAATCGATTAAAGAGCTTGAAATAAATGTGGCTGCTGTCAGAGATATGAAACCATTTACCAGAGAAGAACAGCTTAACCTTGAAAAACTTATGGCATGAGCAAAATCGACAGACGCAAATTTGTTTATTCTGCAGCCGGCTTATCAGTGATGAGCCCGTTTATTTTAACTTCAGGAAAACAGTCAAAAGAGATTAAGCTGAAAGGGAAGAAATCTTCACCTGTAAAACACTGGGACATAATAACAATCGGAAATCTATCAAGAAACAGGTACTGGGGGGAAAGTGATGAAAAGCCTTTACGAAGTGCAATCTGTTCATGTACAGTTATTTCAGGAGATAATTTTCACCTTCTTGTTGATCCATCATTAAAGGATCCCAACCAGATGGCAACAGAGCTTGACAGGAGAACCGGGTTATCAATTGATGAGATCGATTCTGTCTTTATAACCCATCAGCACGATGACCATCTTTTCGGACTCAAACATTTTGAAAAGGCAAGGTGGTACGCAGGTACAGAAGTGGCTGCAGCTCTCAATAAATCAGGCAAATTCGAAAAGCAGGTTGAATCACTGGAAAAAACATTTCTGGGTGCCTTTGATATAATTCCCATGCCGGGACACACAGAAGACAGTGTTGGTCTGAGATTTGATTTCAACGGTTACTCTGTTGTAATTACAGGAGATGCCGTAGCAACAAAAGACTACTGGGACAATGGTCAGATGTATTACAATGTCATAAGCAAGGAAGAATCAAAAAAGACGCATTCCCTGATCAGGTCCATTGCTGATATCATTGTACCCGGACACGATAATTACTTTCTGAACCTTGAATAAAATAATCTGTTACTGACTTACCTCCAGATCAGTATATGATTTGATTTTTGCGTCTCCTTTTTTATCCCATATAAGGATCTCACAACGGAGCGGATTTAATAACTCAGTTCCTGAAAGGCTGAAATTCGACAACACTCTTTTATTAAAATCCTCAACTGTAAGACCTGTCTCAGTATAGTCCGCAAAAAGGTCTTCGAAATTAAATATTTGTTTGCCGCCCTTATCAGTACCTTTCAGACTTAGACCGGGAAACACCATGCCACCAACTTCAGTGAATCCTGTCAGTCCTTCAAAAACAAAATAAGTAGTCTCATCCTTTTTTACCTTATTGTCCACAATCACCCTTTCCTGTTCAGCAGAATAAAGATAAATTTCATCAAATTCCACATTAGTACTTTCATTTACTATTTTATCATTTGGTACAACTTTGAAAAGATATTCTGCCGAAAATGTTCCTGCACCCTTCTTATCGATAATATTTACGAACAGCTTATATTCATTGCCTGAAGCCATCGGAGCTGCCGCTGTTACTTCTGAGGTAAGAAGAAGAGGATCCAGCTTTATTCCATCAGGATAGTCGCTGTACAGATCATCAGCATAAAGCATAGTATCACCGGCATTGTTCAGGACTGTTAAGAACATATCAGGAAAAACTGATTCATTTTCCATGTTGAATCCTTCAATCTTACTAAAATTCACAACAAATGTTTCGCCATAAACGAAATCATTCCTGTTGATCTTTTCATCGTTAACCGTGATAAATGCGTCTTCGCAGGATATCCCGTCTCCTTTTGTAAGTAATCCCGACAGAAAGTCCTTGTTTACGGATTTACTGAACTGACAACCGGACAGTAAAACCAGAAATGTGATAGCAATTACAGAGGTTTTCATTTCAACGGATTTTAATTAACTACTACAATCAAATAAATAACAGATTCATCTATGCAAGTTTTACCTGTCACCATGACGGACGACTGTAGGCAGTAACAAATTTTCTGCCCCCTATAATAATTGCAGGATCTCCGTTCTGTTCGTTCTGCCTGGTTAGGGAATAACGGGTTGTTTTCCCGGTAGTCTGGGAAACAGATAAAATTGTTTCTCCGTCAGTTTTCCAGAAACCACTGTCATTGTTTTGACTGGCTGTACCTCCGTAAGCAGACTTGTCAACTGTATAAGCGGAAACCGAACCTGAATAAAAATACTGGTATGTACCGTCTGCATTAAGTGTTATGCACTCCTCACTGCTTGATCCTCCACCAGAGTATGAGTTATAACTGCTTGAAATCATGCACCATTTTCCTGCAAGCTGCGGATCGACTCTGTCGGGTGTTACATCACCTGTTTTTGTATAGGTTGCAGAGCTGCCATTCTGTGAAAGAGTTAGCTGGTTACCTGTTATATTAGAATTAAAAGTAACGGTACCATCACTACCTGTAATTGTAAGCGAATTCCCGTTTGAGGAGAAATTATATGATGTACCGTTGTAAATCAATAATCCGTCGGGATAAAAGACAATCTTCCCCTGCTGCCCCTGCCAGATACCGCCGAGCTTAGAACTTCCGGCAGTAACGGTCATATCATTTCCGCCTGTTGCAGACTGTTGCTCTGACGGAACAGGCATTGTCTGATTCGCAGTGTTTGAAGGATTTGAATCTGAGGCAGTTGATCCCGACCTGTTGAATGTCAGTGGGACCTGCAAATCTCCACCTGAAACCGTAAGCAGATTCTGGTCAAGTTTATAATCATAAACAACCGGCTGGAATCCGTCATCAATTGTAAATTTACCATTCTGAGTCTTATACCTTATTGGCATACCCTGAAACTCACCAGTTCCGTTTTCAAGGAGAATCATAGTGACCGGGAAATTACCCCTGTTGAATATCCATGTCCCAACTACAGACTGGGAATTTAACGAAAGAAACACATTAAGAATAAAGAGGAGTAAAACCAAAAACCTTTTAATCGTTTTCATGACTTACAAATTA
>CALMJY010000248.1 GCA_937864815.1 uncultured Bacteroidota bacterium | reverse complement strand
GGGTCAGGGGGATGTTTTTCATAAGTCCCCCCTGGGGGATTCAGGGGTGGTATTAAGGAAGGAGACTACGACAGGACAGGTTCTGTCAGAGATTTTCCGGTACGAGGCAGATAAACCTATGATATTCTCAACACCTGTATTCTGGCTATTTCTATTGTTGGTCCTCGCCGGTTACAGTCTGTTATACAGGAGGAAATTCCTGAGAAATTTCTACCTGCTGCTGATCAGTTTGTTTTTTTATTACAAGTCAGGAGGATTATTTCTGATACTCCTGCTGCTGGTGACTATTATCGATTATACCTGCGGGCTCCTGATCCATAATTCCAGAACACGGTTCACAAGGAAACTTTACATTCTGTTAAGCATCTTATCTAATCTTGGTATCCTTGCATACTTCAAATACACAGGTTTCTTTGTTGAAACAGCCAATTCGATCTTCGGAACTGATATACGGGTACATGATTATCTCGCCTCGCTTTCCAACAATATCCTTGGCAGCACCTTTGATATCAGCAATATTGTCCTGCCGGTGGGTATATCTTTCTTTACCTTCCAGTCACTTAGTTATACATTTGATGTTTACAGGAGGAGAATGGAACCTGTCAGAAACATAATCGATTTTGGATTCTATGTTTCCTTCTTTCCCCAACTTGTAGCAGGTCCTATTGTCAGGGCATCCGAGTTCATCCCTCAATTATACAGTGATTTCCATCTTTCTAACAGGGAATTCAGTCATGCTCTTTTTCTTATACTTAAAGGACTGATTAAAAAGATTATTATATCCGATTTCATTGCAGTCAATTTTGTGGACAGGGTATTTGATGCACCTGCTTTGTATTCCGGTTTTGAAAATCTAATGGCAGTTTATGGCTATGGACTGCAGATCTACTGCGATTTTTCAGGTTATACCGATATAGCTATCGGATTAGGGCTTGTTTTCGGATTCCGTTTCCCCATTAATTTTAATTCACCCTATAAAGCAAGCGGAATAACTGATTTCTGGAAAAGGTGGCATATTTCATTATCCCGTTGGCTGAAAGATTACCTGTATATACCACTTGGTGGCAACAGGAAAGGAAAAATCAGAACAAATATCAATCTGATGCTGACAATGTTACTTGGAGGACTCTGGCACGGCGCAGCACTGAGGTTTATTATCTGGGGAGGCCTTCATGGGATCGGGCTGGTAATTAACAGGATATGGGAATCATTAACAGGAGGACAAATACTTAAAGGAACGGTGGGTAATATAATAGGTATAATGATAACATTCAACTTTGTGAGTTTTTGCTGGATCTTCTTCAGGGCTCCGGATATGGATAGTGTTGGAATTATGCTGAATCAGATTGCACTTAGTTTTTCACCGGGTTCCTACCTTTCTGTATTGCCTGCATACAGCAGCGTTTTTATGCTGATGTTTGCAGGATATTTCATTCATTTTCTTCCTGAAAATGTAAAAGAGTCATACAGGGGATTATTTATTAAAATTCCTTTATTTGCCCAACTGGCAGTTACAATGATTGTTGCATTGCTACTTTTCCAGATGAGAACCACTGATGTCATGCCATTTATCTATTTCAGGTTCTAGATAGAGGCTTTTATACTCCGTTTTGTTAATTTTAACCACAGAGAACACAGAGTTCTCACAAAGTTCACAAAGGTATGAATGTGATTTTATTTCTTTGTGATCTCTGTGCTATCCTGAGCCGAAGGCGAAGGGCTTTGTGACCTCTGTGGTTAATGGATTTACAAAGAGTTTTGGAAAAGAGTTTTTGTAAGTAAATAATTCCGATTTCATGAAAAAGTACCTGCCAATTCTATTGTTACTTGTTCTTTCATGCAAAACAGAGGACAATAACTACACAGCAATTCCTGAAAGAATAGATTTCAGCGAGTTTAAAAATCCTTCTTCAAAATACAGGTCTGTACCATTTTATTCTCTGAATGACCTGCTCGATTCTGCCGAGCTTGACAGGCAGGTTGAGGCTTTTGCAAAGGGCGGATACGGGGGTGTTTATCTCCACAGCCGTACAGGCCTGCTAACGGAATACCTTGGTCCCGACTGGTGGAAGATTATGGATGCAGGTTTAAAGGCAAGTCAGAGAACAGGTACTTATGCCTGGTTCTATGATGAGGATAAGTGGCCAAGCGGATTTGCAGGCGGGCTTGTACCGCTTAAAAGTGAGGACTTTCATGCAAGATGCCTGGTGAGGCTGAAAAGAAGTGAACCATTGCCGGCCGGATCAAAGGTTCTTACAAAAGACAGTACATATTATTATATTGAATACAAGATGAGAAGCGGAAATGCATGGTACAATGGAACATGCTATGTGGATCTGCTTAATCCTGAAACCGTTAAGGAGTTCATTAATTCAAGCTATGTGCCTTATGCTGAAAGATATTCAGGCGATTATGGAAAATCTGCACTTGGTATATTCACAGACGAGCCACAGATGATGTCGGCTACAGGTGATTTCAGTAATGATGGTGTAAGGCCATTTTCACCTGTTCTGATTGAGAAGTTCCGTCGGGACAATGGATATGATCTCCTTCCTGTGCTGGCTGCGCTTTTCGACACTCTTCCCGGATATGAGAAAGTTCGTCTGGATTATTACCGAACTATTTCAAAACAACTCGAAGCAAGCTTCAGCAAACAGATTGGTGATTTCTGTGCTGCAAACAATATGCTCTGGACCGGTCATTACAACGGAGAAGAAGGGCTTACAAGTGTCCGTAATAATGTCGGAAATCTTATGATACAGCTAAGGAATATGCAACAGCCTGGCATGGATCACCTCGGATTGCATATTGATAATGCTCTGAATGTCTCCCGACAAATATCGTCGGTAGCAAACCAGTATGGTATTTCCCGCCGGCTTTCGGAAGCATATGGTATCAGCGGTCAGAATATGAATTTTGAGGACCGGGCATGGATAGCCTCATGGCATACTCTCACCGGTATAAATCATCTCTGTCCTCACCTTGCACTCTACAGCATGAAGGGTACAAGGAAAAGGGATTATCCCCCCACGCTCAGTCCCCAGCAACCTTACTGGTCATACAACAATCTTCTTGAGGACTATACGGCAAGGCTTTGTTACTTTGCCACAACCGGAAAATATGCAACAGAATTTCTGGTTGTCCATCCGCTTGAGAGTGAATATTTTGACCAGGTAAGCTTCAATGTTGGCTGGACTGAAAGAAACGGTAAATACCTGGGCTTGCTGAATAAACTGCAGGAGAGTCACAGGGATTATGATCTGGGTGATGAACAGATACTATCAGAGATTGGCAGCGTTAACGGAAACAGGATTATTGTTGGCGGACAGTCCTATGGAGGCGTTATACTGCCGTATATGCTAACTATCCGGCAGAGTACTGTTGATCTTCTTAAAAATTTTGCAGAGAACGGTGGTAAAATTATTGCAACCGAAATGCCTGCTTATATTGACGGGGTAAAGAATGCTGCCGGCCTGGAGGAGCTAAAAAAGATCATTACACTTGTACAGGGGGATAATTTTGAGGGGGCACTAAGCGAGGTGCTAAATCCATCAGTTAGTGTTACAGGAGAAGATGCCAGGTTTGTCTGGACAAGTCTCAGGACGACTCAGGGAAAAAATATTCTTCAGGTAACAAATACTTCAAGACTAAAGACCATAAGATGCAAAGTGAGACTGGAGGAAGAATCGGACAGGATGGTTCTTCTCGATCCTGCATATGGAAAGGCTTATGAAATCAGTAATAATCAGGGATTTGAACTTCTTCTTCATCCTGCCCAAAGCTACATACTTGCTGACAAAAGGATTATAGACGGGATAGAAGTATCAGGAAATTATATCATAGCTTCAGAAGATAAGGAGATTTTGTCATTAGCAGGAGAATGGAAGGGTAAAAGACTTGATGTTAATTCATTAACACTTGATTTTGCAAAATATTCTGTTGATGGTGGCAAGACTTTCAGCAAGCCTGAACCAATTATTGGCATCCATGAAAGGTTTACTGAAAAGGGATACAGCGGACCCCTGGTGCTTTCCTTCGATTTCAGTGTTGAAACTGTACCTTCTTCATGTAACCTGGTTATGGAGCAGCCGGAGATCTGGTCAAAAATAGAAATCAATGGTCACCCTGTAACATTCGACGGGAAGTCATTTTACAGGGATATTTCATTCAAGACTACCGGAATAACCAGCTTTCTTAAAGCAGGACAGAATAACATTTCACTTTTCATTGATTACAAGGCTGCTGTTCCAGGCAGCCGCGACCCGTTCGAGAGGTATGGAAGTGAAATTGAAAGCATTTACCTGACGGGTGATTTTGGTGTAAGATCTGAGGTGTCAAAGATCACTGCAGAACCCTCGCAGCATAACCTTAGAGGATTTCTTATACCCAAACCGGTGCATCATTTTGGTTCATTTACAATTACCGGTGAGAAAGAAAATTTCAACGGAGACCTTGTCCCGCAGGGTTATCCCTTCTATAACGGCGGATTTAAACTTGAAAAAAACTTTGACATCAGCGGTGTTGAAAAGGGGAGGAGATACTTTCTGAAATTTCCATTAAGCGAAGCAATAGTTATCAAGGTAAATCTCAACGGACATGATCTTCCTCCTGTTGCATGGTCGCCATGGGAGGTTGATATTACCGATGCACTTGTTAACGGTAACAATTCAATAACTATTGCGCTCATAAATTCACTTCGTAACCTGCTTGGGCCACATCACAATGCCGAAGGCGAGCTGCTTTCCCTGTCACCTGACAGCTTTATCGGGCGTAGTACATGGACAACAAGGCGCCAGGGGGAGAATGACTGGTTTGAAAGGAGACTTAAAGGCCCCGGTAATACAAATATCTGGAGGGATGATTATTGTGTTATTCCGTTCGGTTTGCTGGAAGATGCGGTTATTGCAGAGAGGAACTGAATACCAAATTTGTACGAAGGATTTCTTATATGTCGTTTAAACCCCCAACCCCCCAGGGGGGGCTTTTTGGAAACAAAACTTCAGATTTTCTGATTTGTTTATTTTGTTCTCTTAAGTCCCCCTTGGGGGATTTAGGGGTGGATTTAATAAAAAAGACTGTTCTTACAAGTAGTTAATTTTATTTGTCTGGTTCTTAACAAACGGTGCAACAGCCCGGTTGAAGATTCCCTGGACATACGCGATAGCCATTCCGTAATTAGTGACCGGCACACCTGCCTTTATTGCAGCTGAAAGCCTGTTATGAAGTTGTCTTCTTGTTATCATGCACCCGCCGCACTGTATAATAAGTGCATAATCTGTTACGGGACGTGGCAGCTTGTCAAGGCCGGCAACAACATCATAATTTATTTTCTTTCCGGTGAAATTGTTGATCCACCTGGGAATTTTTACCCTGCCAATATCATCACAGGCAACGTGGTGAGTACAAGATTCGAGGAGCAACACCCTGTCATCATCTTTCAACTCAGAAATCTTTGAGGTTCCTTTAAGGTAACTTTCGAAGTCGCCCTTGAATCGTGCCAGCATTATGCTGAAACTTGTCAGGGGTATATCGTGTGGAACCGAAGCATCAGCCTTATTAAAGACCTGGGAATCTGTTACAGCCAGAGCAGGTCTGATGCCTGTCTTCTTCAGGAATGCATCGACTTCCGTCTCTTTCAATACGATGGCAACCGCGTCATTATCGAGAATATCCCTTATTGCCTGAACCTGCGGAAGGATGAGTCTTCCGGCCGGAGCTTCTATATCAATTGGAGTGATTAGCAGTACAATATCACCGTATGAGATAAGGTCGCCGAGCAATGCGGGAGTTTTGTATGAATGTTCGGGTATGGAAGAACTTATAAGTGCAATCAGTTCTTCATAATTTCTCCTGTCGGCTGCCGAAAAAGCAAAAAGAGGAGTGCCTGTTACAAATGAAATTCTTTCCCTGAAATCATCAGTGGGTTCCTCAAGGTCTGACTTGCTGTGTATTACAATATACGGAAGGTCACTGTCATTGAATTTATTTACAAGATCCTCTTCAAATTCACCCCAGTTATTGTGTGTCACAACAAGTAGTGCCAGATCAATTATTTCCAGAGTTCTGAGTGTGCGTTCTATACGTTTTTCCCCGAGATCACCTGAGTCATCAATACCTGCAGTGTCGACCAGTATTACAGGACCGAAGCCGGTTATCTCAAAAGATTTTTTTACCGGGTCGGTTGTGGTTCCGGGATGATCGGAAACAATTGCGATATCCTGGCCGGCAAGGCAGTTTATAAGGCTGCTCTTGCCATTGTTGCGGCGTCCGTATATGCCTATATGTGGTTTGGATTCTTTACCTTTTGACATTCATCACATCTTTTTTACAAAAGTAGCAAATTGTTTTCTCTGTGGTTCTCTGTGCTACCTCTAAGCGAGTGTAAGAAAAGTAAAAATCCATTAACCACAGAGGTCACAAAGCACTTCGCCTTCGGCTCAGTTTAGCACAGAGATCACAAAGAAATAATAACCAAAGCCTTACCTCTGTGCACTTTGAGAGGACTCTGTGTTCTCTGT
>CALMJY010000247.1 GCA_937864815.1 uncultured Bacteroidota bacterium | reverse complement strand
AAGTGAATGTTTCTGAAATACCTGAATTACTTTGAATTTAAGCCTGTTTATCATTTTGAATCAAGTCAGAAATAAAATTAGTTAAAATCTTTTAATAAGAAGTGTTAAAATGTCTGATTATATAAGGAAATGGTTGCATTTATATTCATCTGACTTGTGGTCTTTTCAATAACTAATCCACCCCTAATCCTTCCAGGGAGGGGATCTATACTGATTCTATTTATCTTAAATTTATCTATGCTTTCGCCCCGTCAGTTACATATACTATATCTAATATATAACTGAATATCAATAAATTAGTAACATAATTGTAACAAATGTTACAAATTATTCCAGTACCATTCTACTGCCTCACTCAGTCCCTGATCAACTGTATGAGTGGGATTATAACCAAGTTTTTTCTCTGCCTTCACAACAGATGCAAGCGAATGTGGTATATCTCCTGCCCTGAAAGGTCCATATTCCGGTTCAATTAAACCAATCCTAGCATCAAAGACTGAGGCTTTATCTCTTAACATTTTAAATAACTGATTAAGAGTGGTACGCTCTCCATGTGCAACATTATAAACCTCATTCAATGCAGATTTATCCTTTACCAGTGCTGATAGATGATTTACCTGAATCACGTTATCAACATAGGTGAAATCACGTGACACTGAACCATCACCATTTATTCGTGGTCTTTCATGATTCATCAGTGCTTTTACGAATTTCGGTATCACTGCAGCATATGCACCATCCGGATCCTGTCGCCTGCCAAAAACATTAAAGTACCTTAGACCTATAACTTCAATACCGTATGTTTTTGAAAAAATATCAGCATAAAGCTCATTCACATACTTTGTTATAGCATATGGAGACAAAGGAGAACCTATCTTATCCTCAACTTTCGGAAGATCAGGATGATCTCCATATGTTGAAGAACTTGCAGCATATATGAATCGCTTCACTCCAGATTCCTTAGAAGCAAAAAGCATCTTTACAAAACCTCCGATATTTACATCTGTTGTAATAACGGGGTCCTTTATCGACCGTGGAACCGAGCCTAATGCAGCCTCATGAAAAACATATTCAATCCCGTTAACTGCTTTAACACAGTCATCATAATTACGGATATCTCCTTCAATGAGTTTATACCGGGGATGGCTCAGAAAACTTTCAATGTTTTTTCTTTTACCCGTAGAAAAATTATCGAGACATACCACTTCATTCCCTGCTTCAAGCAATGATTCTGTAAGATTTGAGCCTATAAACCCTGCTCCTCCTGTAACCAGCACTCTGCTATTCCTCAATAACCGATCCATCAACCACTGCTAAAATTCGTGTAATTTTACAAAAAATATATGGTTTTTCCGTTGATCATCATCATCTATTTTCAAACATCTGCAATATCTCACCCAGTATAAACCCGGCTGTCTTTCCATCACCATAAAATGCCGGGTAATCCAATCCTTCGTTAAGCTCCATAAAATGAACGAATTCTTCCTTCAATCTTTTACTATCTGCATCCACAAGTTTTGCAGTACCGTTTAAAACGAGTTCGACCCATTCTGTCTCTTTCCTCAAAACAATGCAAGGCTTTTTAAAAAAATGAGATTCCTTCTGCACTCCTCCTGAATCTGTTATTATCATCCTGCAATGCTTTTCGAGCAAAATCATCTCAAGATAAGATACCGGTGGTATAATACTTACTTTGGTACTCTTGCATAATTCCCTGTGAAGCTCTTTAAGCTTTGTATTTAAAGAGACAACTGTTCGGGGATGGAAAGGCATTATACAGTGAATACCAGAATCATCTGCTAATCGCATAATAGTAGAAAGAATTGCACTCAACCTGTCGGGATCATCAGTATTTGAGTCTCTGTGAATAGTAACAAGTACATATCCGTCTTTTTTATCAGATAACTTATCCAAGAGTCCTGACTTCTTTTTTTCAGCAAGCTCTGAATAATACAGGCTATTATCATACATAATATCGCCTGTCAGATAGATCTTCGGATTACTGATGGTATAAGGAGGACTATTCTCCGGCCTGAATCCTTCATTCATAAGGTTTTTGAAAGCAGCATTTGTTGGGGCAAAGAGAAGAGTCGATGCATGATCGCACATTATCCTGTTTATCTCTTCCGGCATTGTTTTATTAAATGACCTTAATCCTGCCTCAATATGAACAACCGGACAATGAAGCTTTGAAGCGGCAATCGCTCCAGCAAGTGAAGAATTGGTATCACCGTAAAGTATAACACAATTCGGTTTTTCTTTAATTATAACCTCTTCAATACCTGTAATCATCATTGAAGTCTGCTTTCCATGACTGGCAGATCCTGCTCCAAGATTATAATCTGGTTTATGTATTTCAAGTTCATCAAAAAATACCTCTGACATTTCCTTATCGTAGTGCTGACCGGTATGCACAAGAACCTCTGATATAGCATCAGAAAAATGCTTTCGGATAGCCCTGCTAATGGCAGAAGCTTTTATGATCTGAGGTCTTGCACCAACAATATTCAGCACCTTAATTCGAGGCATTTTTCAACGGTTTTTCAAACAGTGCACAAATATATAAAAAAAATGTTTGTCCGACCCGGACTTAAACAATAAAGGCATACGAAGATTCCACCCTAAATCCGCCAGAAGGGACTTATTGAAAATCAGTGGATTTGAAAGCCCCCCTTGGGGGGTTTGGGGGTAAAATCGGACTTATGAGACAGCCACTTTGGGGGTAAAAAATAGCAATTGAGACAGTGCCTATGTTTAAAAAAGGGGCCGATTATGCCCCTTTCGTAGTACTATTTTGATACTATTTTGCGTAGTTAACCGACCTTGTTTCGCGTATTACAGTAATTTTTATCTGTCCCGGATAGGTCATTTCATTCTGTATCTTCCTTGCAATCTCAAATGAAAGACCTTCAGCTTCCTTATCGCTTACCTTTTCAGCTCCAACAATCACCCTGAGTTCCCTTCCTGCCTGAATAGCATAGGTCTTCATCACACCCGGGTACTGAAGTGCAAGAGACTCAAGCTCTTTGAGCCTTTTTATATATGATTCTACAACCTCACGCCTTGCTCCGGGCCTTGCTCCTGAAATAGCATCGCAAACCTGAACTATGGGTGCAATAAGGGTTGTCATTTCAGTTTCATCATGGTGAGACCCAATAGCATTGCAAACCTCAGGTTTCTCCTTATATTTCTCAGCCATCTTCATTCCAAGAACTGCATGTGGTAATTCTGGTTCATCATCAGGTACTTTACCGATATCATGGAGCAATCCTGCCCTCTTGGCCAGTTTTGGATTAAGACCTAATTCTGCGGCCATAATTGAGCATAGATTAGCTACTTCCCTTGAGTGCATAAGAAGATTCTGCCCGTATGATGACCTGTATTTCATTTTACCAATTAGTCTGATAAGTTCAGGATGAAGACCGTGGATACCAAGGTCAATTGCTGTTCTCTTACCAACCTCAAGTATCTCCTCTTCTACCTGTTTCCGGGTCTTTTCAACCATTTCCTCAATCCTGGCAGGATGTATCCTGCCATCCGTTACAAGCTGATGAAGAGCAAGCCTGGCAACTTCCCTTCTTACAGGATCAAAAGCTGAAAGCACTATAGCTTCCGGTGTATCGTCAACAATGATCTCAACACCCGTAGCAGCCTCCAGAGCACGGATGTTTCGGCCTTCGCGGCCAA
>CALMJY010000246.1 GCA_937864815.1 uncultured Bacteroidota bacterium | reverse complement strand
GCGAAGCGAGGGATCTCCTTCTTCATTCTTCATTTAGCTTATTTGCAGATGTGATGAAAGATTAGCTTCAAAAGGAGGGGAAACTTATAGCAATATCTACTGTATTGAATCAATGCTTAGCTTGACGGCAACGCGCTTATGAGGGACAAGGAATCTCCCTCAGGTTTTCTTATTTCAGCCATTTATCAAACCAGTCAAACGCTTCCTTCTGCATTTCTGCATCGAACTTGTGTTCGCCGGGGTAGAATGAACACTTATATTTGTCGGATGCTCCTGCCTTCTGATAGACCTCACTTAGTATCCTGTCGGCCTCATTCATTTCAGGCATGGTGTAAAGATCATCGTCAATATCATTCAGAACCATTGTCGGAAGCGGTATTCTCAGTCCCAGTATCTCAGGAAAGTCGAGCTCATTAGGAAGGATCGGAACATAGGTCATCCATGTATGGGTGAATGATTTATTAAGTACCAAGTCCTTCCATGTCGTCATAAAGCCTACACAAACAGCACATTTGATCCTGGGATCGAGGCCTCCGGTAAAAACTGTCCTCATACCGCCGCCTGATAATCCTGCGCATCCGATCTTATCCTTAATAACATCCTTTCTTGCGCTGAGTATATCGAGGGCAATTCTGTCCTCAGCCATAAATACTCCGGGCCAGGTTGTTCCGGCGCTGAACAGCGATTTTGCCATTATGTGTTCATGCCTGCCTGCCCATTCATTGTATGCCGCAATATTCTTCGGATCCTCAGGATTATTGTCATTAAGTCCTTCCCTGAGCTGCCCGGGAATATCCTGCATCCATACCCTGCGGCTCGCGAACGGGAAAGCATCAGATACCAGTACAACATATCCCCGTTTTGCAATCTCATTGGCCCATGCTTTACCGCTGTAGTAGTTTGTCTGGTGTTCCTTCATCAGTGGATGCTGATCAACTCCGGTACGGGTTATCTTTCTGGTTCCGAAGTACTTGTTCCCTCCATGATCATGAAAAGCAAGGATTCCGGGTAATGGACCTTTTGCATTTTCAGGTTTCAGGAGGATTGCATCTGTGGGTCTGCCATAAGGCAGTTGCCATGTCAACTCTTCAATATGCAGGCCATCATACGTATACTGTTTTTTCAATTTTACATCAGGCATTGGACCAATGTCAGGGATTGAGATCCTGTCCCTTGTCTTTGCTTCTGTTACCTGGTGCCATTTACTCAGATCATTGAATTCCTTTCTTCTGAAAGAAAGTGAAGGTACTTTATCATTGGCAAGGGTTGTTGCCCATTTGCCGTATTGTCCTATCAGGCTGATATCTGCATTTTGTGTCATGCTATTGTTTTTACTTTTTTCAAAAATTGAAGGAATGGTTATATGCTCAGAATCCGGGAGAGAAGAACCATTAAGAAGTCTGCTTCCGGCTAAACCCAAACCTGCCATACCGGCATTTTTAAGGAATTTTCTTCTGTTGTTTCTCATGTAGTTGCTATTTTACATATTTCCTGATAGTTGGTTCAAGTGCATCAGCAATCCGCAACATTCCTATGTCATTTGGATGAACACCATCAACAGTTCCTTCATAATCATCACCTATAAGGTCGTCACCTTTTCTGTAATAGAGATTCTTAATCCCGGATTTTTTAAGTGTCTCATAGGCCCGTTTTAGTTCCTGGTTCTTCCTGGCATTTTCAGCATCTGCAGGTTTTACGAAACCTCCGGGATAGGGGAATATTTCCACAAGAAGCACAGGTACTTCCGGTCTCTCCCTGTGCAGTTTCATTACCAGCTCCACAGCCTTATCATAAATCAATTCTCTTCTTGTATTGGGGTTACAGTCAATTACATAAAGTGATGCATCAGTTTCGCAAAGGGCATCCCCGACAGAGAGGTCAAAAGTACCGGAACCGCTGAAACCCATATTTATAAAAGGCCTGTCAAGCCTTCTTGCCAGGATATTTGTAAACAGCAATCCGGGACGGGAGGCACAACCTCCCTGTGCTATACTGCTGCCGTAATAAACAACCGGTTTGTTTTGTGTCAGGTAATTTTCCTGAGGCAGGGTTATGGAGGATTTGCTACTGATCCCTATGGAGACTGTATCTGTACCATCGTAGAGTGGAAGGTTAAGAAGGTACTCCCTGTATTCTTCCCCTGCACCTCTTACAATCATCGATTCATTTTGTTTACCTTTTACCCTCCCGGTATTAATATATTTCCATTTACCGTCAACATAGGAATAGAGGTCCACTCCCTTAATACCGGTAAAAGGCATATGATCCATTACTGCATCATTAAGAACAGTCCATTTAATATCTATAAACGGAGAGTTTGTCCGGAACCGGATTGAGATGCCTGCCGAATGCTGGCCAAGGTTCCATACCTCTTTCCTCAGTGTATTTTCATACTTCGGAGGAAAACGCCTGTAGTTTTTTTCAGAATGGAACTTCCCGATTACTGTAAATGATTGCCCGTCATAGAATTTTATTGAGTCAGGTGGTGCATTCATTCCCGAAATAGCTGAACCTGAAAGCAGAATGCTGGCAGAGACAGCAAAAAGTATCATTCTCATTCCTGATAAAGAATACAGGAAATCACCTGATAATCTCTTACCTTTTTTACAGATGTTATCAACTGAACAGATTTTCATTTTTTTGTATTTATTATGTCGGCAGCTTTAAGTAATAAGCGAAATCTGGTTTCAGCAGGAATTGCAGAAATTTCTTTCCCGAGTCGGTCCGATTCAGCTTTGTTCTCAGAAAATGTTGCCATTATCCATTGAGCTTTGGTGGATTGTAAGCCCGGTGAAATCCTCCAGTTGCTCAGGGAATCCTGAACATTTTTCCATTTTTCCATTGAATAAGCAGCTTCATGGTGTTTCCCGGCTTTATCGAATACCATATTTGCAATATATATGTTTGTGGGGTCACTGTCTCCTCTCCAGTTTTTGGAGGAATAATCCAGTATCTGGTTGGAATATGACTCTGCTGTTTCATTTTTTCCCATCACCCTGTAACAAAATGATGACAGGTAATGCTGGAAACGTACATCAGGATCATAGGGCATTCCTGCACCTAGATTTTCAGGCCATTTTTTTGATTCATTTATATACCTAATGGCTTCATTGAATTTGTTTTGTTCCATCAAACCAACTGCAATTGACAGGTTGGTGATTTCAAAAAGATCATGGCCCTCACGTGCTCCTTCCTGTGGAAGTATGGTTATATTTTCAAGCACTTTCAGACATTTTTTGAAACTTCCTGTGTTAATTAGGGCTTTGGCATAATCAATACCTGTTATGGGATTGCCCGGGAACAGTTTATTCGCTTCTTCTGAAGTATTAAGCTCCTGCTGAAATTCCCCGGTTTTTAGATAATAACTGCTTAAATAGTGCCATGATCTCCATTCTGACGGATCGACAGTTACGGCACGTTTAAAATCTATAAGGGGTGAAGTTTTATTGTAATTGCCGGCCTGATAAAGTATTCCCCTGGAAATGTAAAAGGGGGCATAGTCAGGTTTATCGCCGCAAAGCTCAAATAGTTCAATTGCTTTGTTATGACGCTTTATATGCCAGTA
>CALMJY010000245.1 GCA_937864815.1 uncultured Bacteroidota bacterium | reverse complement strand
TTTAAGCCCCCTTTTCAATACAATTTCCTGAAGTATTTCCAGTATTTCCTTTGCTTTTCCGTTACAAAGAATGTTTACTTCAATTATTTCAATATGAATATCCCTAAGAAGATCTTCAAAGTTCTTTTTATTTACTGACTCAGGATCATTTATCTTAAAACCAAGAGAGTCAATTCCCTTCATAAGAACCGATAGTGCCTTCTTATTTGCCTCTCTGTAGTCATTAACTTCAATATTCTGACGTACAAGCCAGTTATTGTTCCTGATCTTTTTTCCTCTGAGGTATGGGAACTCTCCGGGAAGATTACTGACAAAAGGAAGTTTTTCAGTATCAGTCATTCTGTAAAAAGGCTTCACTTCAAAGCCTTCATTTGTTCTCCAAACAAGTTTCCTGGAAAAATCAGCCCCCTTAAGGTCAGCATTAATCATATCCATCCATTCCTTTTCAGATACCGGAGGAAACTGATCAAACAGTTTTTCTTTTTTCACCTTACTGTAATATTTTTAAACTGTTGCAAAATAAAATATTTTCATTGTACAGTTATCATGAATTTTATCATATTCAGATAATTGCACAGTGACAGTTTATTTCCCTGCAAATTCCATCAGGAAAGCTTTCATGAAACCATTTAGATCGCCATCGAGAACTGCCTGAACATTGCCTGTTTCATAGTTTGTCCGGAGGTCCTTTACCATCTTATAAGGGTGAAGGACATATGAACGGATCTGTGAACCCCATTCGATTTTCTTCTTTTCTCCTTCTATTTTTGCCTGCTCTTCCATCTTCTTTCTAAGCTCGAGCTCATATAACTGCGATTTTAATATGCGCATGGCATTCTCCTTATTGTTTAGCTGGGAACGGGTTTCCTGGTTCTCGATTATTATACCTGTCGGGTGATGTCGCAGCCTAACTGCTGTTTCAACCTTATTAACATTCTGTCCTCCTGCTCCGCTCGAACGGTAAGTATCCCAGGTAATATCTGCAGGATTTATAACAATTTCTATTGTATCATCCACCAGAGGTGATATAAAAACAGAGGCAAATGTAGTCTGTCTTTTTCCCTGGGCATTGAAGGGAGAAATCCTGACAAGCCTGTGGACTCCATTCTCACTTTTCAGATAACCATAGGCTCTGTCTCCTGAGATCTCAATAGTAACTGACTTAACGCCAACCTCATCACCTGCCTGAAAATCAAGCTCTTTGACATTGTAATTATTTCTCTCAGCCCATCTGAGATACATCCGCATCAGCATTGCTGCCCAGTCGTTGCTCTCTGTTCCGCCGGCTCCTGAATTTATTTTGAGGATAGCTCCCAGCTGGTCTTCCTCCTTCTGAAGCATATTTCTTACTTCAAGATCTTCAATCATTAAAAGAGTGGCAGCATATTGTTTTTCCACCTCTTCCTCTGTAGCCTCCCCATCCTTGTAAAAATCGTAAAGAACCGAAAGGTCCTCGACTGCCGTATTTATCTTCTCATAATCTGTAGTCCAGCTTTTCAGCACTGCAATACTCTTCAGCAGATCTTCTGCTTTTTTAGCATCGTTCCACAGGCCTGGCTGCTGCGATTGTCCTTCTTTTTCAGCTATGATTTCAAGTTTGCCTTCGATGTCAAAGATACCTCCTTAACGCATCGCGGCGTCCCGATAATTCTCTTATCTGTTCGTTCGTTACCATCTCTGTAAATTTTGCACAAATTTACACTTTTATGGGAGATAACAGAGATATCATTAAAGTTGCAGCAGGGGTTTTGCAGCTAAATGAATTTTAGTAAATTTCGGATACATTAATAACAAAATGAAAAATCTGATTGTTTTCTCCTTCCTTATTCTTACAAGTTTCAATATCCTGGCACAGATGTCATCCAGGGCAGACAGTCTTCAGAAACTTATTGATAAAGAAAAAACCGATACGGGAAGAATTGTGCTTTCATATCGTCTGGCATATGAGCTTCAGTACAGTGATCCGGAAAAATCAGAACTGATAACCCGGCAGGCACTGGAAGAGTCTGAAAAACTGAATTTTCCAAAAGGAACAGGTAATTCAAAGATACAGCTTGGAAATCTTGAACTTATAAAGGGTAATAATGAAACAGCGACCCAATTTTATCTTGAAGCTCTTGATATTCTTACAAAAGCTAACATAAAGGAGGGTATTACAGTATGTTATAATAATCTCGGGATTATTGCCCACAATACAAACGATTACTCCGGGGCAAATGAATACTACCGGAAATCCCTGGCAATAAACAGGGAACTGGGCAGGAAATCAGGAGAGGCAACGGCACTCTACTGTCTGGGGACAGTCTTTGAGAACCAGGCAAAATATGACAGTGCCCTTAAATATTACTATGAGGCACAGGCGATAAGTGAAACTATTCCGGATGAGAGGCTGATAGCATACGGAAAATCAAGCCTTGCAAATGTTTACTTCACGATGAAGAATTATCCAAAGGCCATGGAATATTACAGGGCTGCCATATCTCTTTTTGAGGCCTCAGGTAATAAATACGGATCGCTGAAAATGTATATCTCACTGGGCCAGACTGCCGCTGAGATGGACAGCTCTGAGACAGCAATTGATTACTATGACAAAGCTCTGAAAATAAGCGTAGGTATTGAAAGCCTTAATGATGAAGCCATGATAAATTACTTAATGGCTCAGCTCCTGGAATACCAGGGGGATCTTGAATCAGCCAGACCAAAGTATGAGAAAGCCTGCAGCATTTACAAGTCAATTGACAGCAAGGACAATATTGTTCTTGCTCTTGTAGCACTGGCCAGACTAAAGAACCTGTCATATGAATTCAGGGCTGCTGAAAAGTACCTTGAAGAAGCTGAGACAATTGCAAGGGAGATAAACTCGGTTGGATCGGGTGTGGATATTTACCGCGAGCTGTCAATGAGCTATACAGGCCTGAAAGACTTCAAAAAGGCATTCTATTACCTGAACCGTTATTCTGAACTTAAGGATTCACTGATGAACGTTGAAAAGCAGAAACAGATTCTTGAGCTGCAGACACAATATGAGACTGAAAAAAAGGAAAAGGAGAACGAATTACTAAGGAAGGACAGGAAAATACTTCAGACAACCAGAAACTCATTAATCATCGGAGCCCTTCTGCTTGCTTTAATAATAATTGTAGTATTGAGAAGTCTTATGATAAAGAAAAGGGATAACAGGATCCTAAAAGAACAGAAGGAAGAGATCAACAGGCAGAAGGAGATTGTTGAAAGCCAGAAGACATCTATAACTGACAGCATAAAATATGCCAGAAGAATACAGTCAGCAATGCTCACTCCTGATGAATCGGTGAATAATTATCTTCCCGACTCCTTTGTTCTTTATCTTCCCAGGGATATTGTGAGCGGAGATTTCTACTGGCTGAAAAAACTCAATGAAAAAATGGTGCTTGTCTGCGTTGCTGACTGTACCGGACATGGCGTCCCCGGAGCCTTCATGAGCATGCTTGGGATGTCTCTATTAAACGATATAATAAGTGTAAAACATACACTAATAATTAATAACGATTTCAGACTATCCGACATCCTGAATGAGCTGAGAGAAAGGGTAAAGAGCTCACTCAGACAGACGGGAAAGGAAGGAGAAGCACGTGACGGAATGGACCTTTCAATGTGTCTTATAGACAGAGAAGCCGGTCTGCTGAGGTATTCAGGGGCTAATAATTCTGTTTATATAGTAACAAACGGAACACTTACTGAACTCAAGGCAACGCGAAACCCGATCGGAATCTATCTGAACGAAATAAGTTTCACCGACCATTCATTTGAACCGGGACCCGAATCAATGGTGTACATGTTTTCAGACGGATACTCCGATCAGATAGGGAAAGGAGGCACCAAATTCCTATCGAAGAATTTCAAGAAGCTGCTTTCAGAGATCAGTTCCCGTTCTACATCCGAAATCAGGGAAATTCTTCATAAAAAGCATCTTGACTGGAGAAATGACGAAGAACAGGTTGATGATATCCTGGTGCTGGGTTTCAGGCTTTAAGCTAATTATTCAGAGTTATTTCCCATCGGCCCGGTTCGTTGATTGTACATTCAAACTCAACGTCGTAAGCTCCAACCGAGACTGGGTTTAATGTCACATAATGGACTATCAGATTAAAAGGGAAGTAAACATCCCTGATCCCTACATATGACGACCCTGCCTTGAACTGGACACCATTATTAGAAACCATGCTTAACTCCAATACACGCGGATTTACCTGTCCTTTCAGGTGAAACCTTATAATCACTATGTTTCCTTCATTTATCCTCCTCAAACTGGCACTTAGCAAGTTGTATTTTCTAATTATTGTGAAAGCAGGCAGACTATCGTTCCTGGCAAATTTTCCTTCCCTCCAAATTCCTTTTACAATTGAATCGCCTCTTAATGTAAAATAAATAATCTCTCCCTTGCCGTCACGCAAGCCATTCGACCACTCACCACGGTATACCGGTCCGTTAGTCCATGAATATGTTCCGATGCCATGAGGTAATCCTTTTCTGAATTCCCCTTCGTAAAGATCTAAGCCTGATGCTTTTCCCTTTCCGTGTGCCAGTCCGTTTTTACAGTCCCCTGAATATGTACCTGATATCTCCGGAATCAGAACCTTGCATATATCATTCTGGGCGGAAGAATTATAAGTCATAGCCATAAAGAGTATAACCAATGACATACAAAATGGTGTACAGGTATCTTTCATATCCGTATTAACAGATGAAAAAAGATGAATTCCGTAAGTTTTAATAATCAGAAAGATAAGAAATGTCTGATATTAGCTAAAGAATCAGGAAACAAAAAATACTGATATATATCATTTTAGTATCAGGGATGATACATCCTGAAGAAATAATGCAGCGTTTATAAAAATCAATTATTCAGGGTGACTTCCCACTTTCCCGGTTCATTTATTGTGCATTCAAAAACCACTTCAAAAGATGACAGGGATATCGGATTATTTGTAGTATAGCTAATTTTCAGGTCCAGGGGAAAACGCACTTCCTGCAGGCCTTGATAAAATCCAGTCTTGAATTGTGTCCCGCTTGAATAAACCATTGATAATCTCCTCACCTTAGTATTTATTTGCCCTTTCATCATATACCTGATGACAATTGTATTACCGGTACCCTCTTTAGTAATATTAACCGACAAGAGGTTATCTTTCCTGATAATGTTGTAGGGAGGAACATTTTCCTTCCCTACAAAATTGTCAGCCCGCCAGATTCCCTTAACTACCGAGTCACCCCTTTCCGTACGATATGTCAGTTCTCCTTTGCCATGCTTCAGTCCCTTAATCCATTCTCCTTTGTAAACAGGACCACCTGTATATTCATAAGTCCCTTCACCATGAGGCAATCCCTTGCTGAATTCCCCTTCATACCTGTCGCTGCCTGTGGAGATTCCCTTTCCATGAGCAAGTCCATTCTTACAGTCCCCGGTATAAGTGCCTGAAATCTGAGGCATCATCACTTTGCAGTCATTTACCTGCCCATGTATCTGAAAAGAAATATATAGAAGTGTTGAAAACAAAATCCCGAATTGAGAAATATTCACCGGTTTCATAATCTATTATTAGTTTAATGTGCTTAACCCGATGTAAAAATAATTCAAAAGTTAAAAAGAATATTACCTGAAGGCAGATCCGGAATGAATAAATTAATGATATTTAACATAATACTGTCAGTCAGGATACTAACAATTTATGTGCCAAAAGTTATATATTTGGGATTCTTTTGCAAAAGTATATGCTGCGATTAATAACCGGAATTAAACCCTATTCAAAATACCTCTTTATTGCATGGATGGTAATAATAATGACTGTTTCATCCATCCCTAAGCTCCCTGCAATGAAAATTGAAACGGATAGAGGAATAATAAGGCTTGACTACTTCATTCATATCTGTGAGTACGGATCACTTGCATTTCTGGGTTTCCTGTCACTTGCCGATGACAATTTCAGGCTGAATCTGAAGACATATGCATTATTAACAGCAGGGCTCATAGTATTTTCCCTGGTTGATGAATTTCATCAGAAACTTATTCCGGGAAGGACCTTTAATGTGAAGGATATATACAGCAATTTAACAGGAATTTTTGCAGCATTGGTTACCTGTTTAGTGGTTTTCAGAATTTTAAGGAAAGCCCAGGAGTAGTTTTAACGATACATTTGTATTGTAAATCAGGTATTAAGGCAATTTTTCATACAACGGAGGAGGTCCCTCTCCCGCTGAAGCGGGATCGGGATGACAGGTCAAATAAGAATCATGCAGGCAGACGAAGGAGATTCCTCTTCGCCAACCGGAGGAGAAGGTTGCCAGTAGATCTTAAGAATCAGAATGGCAGCGGATAGGGATTCCTCTCCCGCTGAGGCGGGATCGGAATGACGAGTCACTTAAGGATCTTACTGGCAGACGAAAGGGATTCCTCGCTCCGCTCGGAATGACATTTTTCTAATGGTGGTGAAGGAGGAAAAAGCGGCGATTCGGAATTAACCTTTTCAGGATAAGTCAGTAAATACAATCCGAATCGCCGCTTTTTCCACCTCCCCAACATCGGTTCCAATGTCATCCCGAGCGCAGCGAGGGATCTCCCGCGTGTTAAACAAATTCTGATAAAAAATAACTTATGAATTAATATACCCTGAAACCGGAAAAAGTACCTGTACCAGTTTGGGTAGCAACTCCGGTATAGATAACAATACTGACAGTGTTTGTTGCACTTAATTTTATAGTAACTGAATGTACGGGGATCATTGTGTTGGAATTGATGTCAATAGCAAGTCTATCATAAAGAACAGAATTTACATATATTGATAATTCTCTGCTTCCTCCTAAGCCATCTGCAAAATAGGTAATATTGAAAGTATAAATACCATCAACAGGGACCGTAAATACTCCATCTGTTAACTTTAAATGACCTCCGACATTGTAATCATAAGCGTCATAAGTCAAAGTGGTACTTGTTAATGATGCTGATGGATCAGATGTAGTATTCTTAACCCTGAACGCCACCATATTTTCCAAAGTAACCGTATTCCCTCCAGAAATCTGCAAAGTTTTCGAATTTGAAGACTCAGAATATGTCAACGTCTGTGCATCAGTATTATCCTTATATCCTGAAAGATTCACATTGTTCCCGCCTGAAATTGACAGAACATCTGAAGCAAGTGTAAGGGTCTGGCTGTCGGTATTATCCTTATAGGGAGCCAGACTGACACTGTTTGAACCTGAGATGGTAAGGTTATCACCTGCAATTGAAAGTGACTGAATCTCATTCGTCGGATCTGCATCATCATCATTCTTAAGTTCGGACAGGTTAACCAGTGAAGAAGTTCCTGTAATTCCTATAGTTTTTGTTCCAGAATCATAAGTCAGACTCTGCCTGTATGGTGAGAGATCCCATTCAGTTGCATTTGCATTATTTGTGATTTTAAGCTTATCGGTGTTGATTGTAAGATCCTGAATTTCATTATTGGGGTCACCATCACGTTCAATATTCGAAATTTTTACCTGGTTGCCTCCGGAAATTGCAAGGTAATCTGACCCGTCAACATTGATTACAGACAGAGTCTGGTCATCTGTTGCAGGATCTCCCTGGTCACCTTTGGGTCCGGCTGGCCCCGGGGCGCCTGTATCACCTTTTTGTCCGGCAGCACCGGCAGGCCCGGTATCACCCTTAGAACCCTGTGCACCCTGGGGACCAGGATCCCCTTTGGGTCCTTCCGGCCCGGGCTCAAGTGATTTCAACGCGTAAAGGGCATATGGAACAGCAAGAAACTGCATTGTCCCCATATCAACAAAACTGTTTTCAAACTTAACTTCCACCTTAAGATAATGATATGCATCAGCCCACTGCACCTCTGAAAGGTTGTTATAAATCCCTCCTGTCTGAACTCCTTTTCCGACAACAAGTGAAAACACTCCGTATTTTGAAGTTATTACATCGGAATGAAGCTCCTGGTAAACAACCGGTCCCAGCGGGTTCTGGGAAATAATTGAAAACCGCACATCGATATCTGTATTGGCAAGTTCTTTGCCATAGCTGTCTCTTGCAACGGCCTGGTAATTAATTCCTGAAGGAACTCCTGTCTGGCATATACTGTCCGGAATCATTAATAAAAATGCCAGAACTGAAATGCATATTTTAATATTCCTGTACATCATGATCTCTTGCATTACAGTTTTTCAATCTTGAATGTCCTGTTAATCAAACCGTCAGTACTCATTATTCTTATAAGAAAAAGCCCTTTGCTGTAATTTTCAACAGAATAAGGCTGGCATAACCAGTACTGATCATTAAATACAATCTTTTCAGTACGCAAAATTGTACCTGAAATATTAAGAAAATCGATGAGGAATGTTCTCGATACACTGCCAAAGAGCTCAATTGTAACAAAATCGGTAACCGGATTTGGATAAACCTTAACTCCATTTCCGGGAGGCGGAGTAGTCTTATTAAGTACAATCCCCGGCTGCTGAAATCCCTGTGTAAAAACGTATTCCGTACATCCAATGACCTCAACAGCAGCCTCTCCGCCTGTCTGGGAATAATGAACTTTACCGGATGACTGCAATCCTGCCACAGGTACAATTACCTGATGGGATAAACCCTGGGAAAGCAGGTTTAATCCGGTTCCGAGAAAAAGCAAACAAGCAATAATTCTAGTTTTCAGATACATATGTAAATCCGCGCTTTGTCAAAAATAAATAAATTTTTGACAAATCATCATTTTTCTGTGACGAACAGTGCTTTTTTTTATCTGAAAAGCCAATTATCATGTTTTAATGCCATGTCAGAATTGTAACAGCAAAACTTATATTTACTTAATTTTCGACTAAAAATTCTTTCCTTCTACCGGATGCTAAAATCGTATATGTATCATAATCTTACAGAGGCCGGTTGCGATGAAGCCGGCAGAGGCTGTCTTGCAGGGCCTGTGGTGGCAGCTGCAGTAATCCTGCCAAAAAATTTCAGACATCTGGTACTAAATGATTCAAAACAACTTAGCGCAAAAACCAGGGAAAGCCTCAGGGAGGAGATAATCACTTCATCCATATCATGGAACGTGGC
Source organism: uncultured Bacteroidota bacterium (assembly GCA_937864815.1). Taxonomy (GTDB): domain Bacteria; phylum Bacteroidota; class Bacteroidia; order Bacteroidales; family VadinHA17; genus LD21. The sequence continues at coordinate 2,640 of CALMJY010000245.1, read as the reverse complement.
ATTTGTTGATAACAATGAAATTGATGAGATTAATATACTAAGAGCTTCGATTAAAGCCATGCATCTTGCACTTGACGGATTGAAAAAGCCACCTCAGTTCATTATTGTTGACGGAAATAGTTTTTATCCTTATAAGAACATTGATCACAAGACAATCATCAAAGGTGATTCAACCTATTTTTCAATAGCCGCGGCATCAGTTCTTGCTAAGACTTTCCGTGACGAATACATGGACAAAATCCATACGGAATTTCCACAATATGGCTGGGACAGGAACAAAGGGTATGCAACCGCCCTGCACAGGGATGCTATAAGAAAATTCGGAATAACACCTTATCACAGAAGATCATTTACTTTAATTGACACGCAGATGAGCCTGGAATTTTAATGTATTTTAAAAATAAAATTATCTTTACCGCCTGTTTAAAAACAATTAAATACACTCTTTGATATATGAAAAAACTGCTTATTGTATCAGTAATATTTTTACTGAGCCAGGGATATAATGCCAGGGCTGACGAAGGAATGTGGCTACTGCCTCTGATTGAGAAAATGAACATCGGTAAAATGACCGAACTTGGCCTCAAACTTTCAGCAGAGGATATATACAGTCTTAATAAGGCATGCGTAAAGGATGCTATAGTCATTTTTGGCGGTGGATGTACCGGTGAATTAGTTTCATCACAGGGACTTATTCTTACAAATCATCACTGCGGTTATGGATCGATCCAGTCACACAGCACTGTTGAACACGATTATCTGAAAGATGGTTTCTGGGCTATGTCAACGGAGGAAGAACTTCCGAATCCTAATCTTGCTGTAACATTTCTTGTAAAAATTGAGGATGTCACAAACCAGGTCCTTGCAGATGTTAAACCAGGAATGAATGAGGCAGAAAGAACAGCAGCAGTTAATGATGCAAGGAAAAAAATTGAATCAAAAGCTGCAGAAGGTACCAACTACAGAACACTTGTAGGAAGCTTTTCCGGAGGCAACTATTTTTATCTGCTTGTTTATGAAAGATATAATGATGTAAGACTTGTTGGTGCACCCCCTTCATCAATAGGAAAATTCGGTTCTGATACCGACAACTGGGAATGGCCGCGCCATACAGGTGATTTCAGTGTATTCAGGGTTTATTCCGGTCCTGACGGGAAACCTGCTGCATATTCAAAAAACAATGTACCTCTCAAACCTAAACACTATCTTCCTGTTTCTTTAAAGGACAGAAATGAAGGTGATTTTGCGATGATCCTGGGATATCCCGGCAGAACAAGCAGATACTTTACTTCTTATGAAGTTAATGAACAGCTACAGATCGTTCACCCTGTAAGGATAAAAGTACGCGGAATCAAACAGGATGTATGGATGAATGATATGAAGTCCGATCCGGCAATAAACATTAAATATTCAGCAAAATATTTCGGATCTTCAAACTACTGGAAGTATTCAATAGGCCAGAAAAGAGGTCTGGAGAGACTCAACGTCAAAGCCAAAAAGGAGGTCACAGAAGATCAATATAACAAATGGATTGCCGGCAGCAGCGACCGGAAGGAAAAGTATGGCGAGGCATTGAACCTGATTAAACAATCTGTTGAAGGAAGAGCTGAATATTTCAAAGCTTACTCCTATGCTAACGAATGCCTTCAGGGTTGTGAGATTTTTTCAATGAACCAGGGTGTTGCGGCCCTGATATCTTCACTTCAGGCAACCGACAAGCAGAAGACTGACGAAGCAGTTGCACAGATAAAAAGCAATGCTGAAAGGTTTTATAAGGATTACAATGCTTCCACTGACAACAAATCAGTCAAAGCAATGCTTAAACTTTACAGGGAAGATGTTCCTGCTAAATTTCATCCTGATTTTTATGTAAATGCTGTCGATAAAAAATTCAAGGGCGATATAGATAAATTTGTTGACGATCTGTTTGCAAGAACAGTTTTTTCAAATAATGAAAAACTGAATTCTTTCCTCAGCAATCCATCTCTGAAAATCCTCGAGAAAGATCCTGTATATCTTACCGCCACATCATATTATAAAACAGCAGGTGAGCTTTCAAAAAAGACATATGAATATGAAAATGATCTCATGAAGGGCAGGAGGATCTGGATAGCAGCGCTGATGGAAATGTCTCCTGAAAAAGTTCAGTATCCAGATGCCAACTCCACTATGAGACTTACTTATGGTACTGTACAGGATTATGGTCCGAGAGATGGCGTTACTTACAAAAACTTTACAACACTTGAGGGTGTTATGGAAAAATACAAACCCGGAGATTATGAATTTGATCTTCCAGGGAGGCTTATTGACCTTCATGCAAAAAAAGAATATGGAAGATATGCATCATCCAATGGATATTTGCCTGTTTGTTTCCTTACCACCAACGATATTACGGGAGGCAATTCCGGCAGTCCGGTTATGAATGGCAACGGAGAACTTATCGGACTTGCATTTGATGGCAACTGGGAATCGATGAGCGGAGACATTGCCTATGAACCAGAATTACAAAGGACTATTGTTGTTGATATCCGGTATGTGCTTTGGGTAATGGATATCTATGCCGGTGCAAAACACCTTGTTGATGAGATGACGATAAGGCAATAAGAAACCATACCGGGATTCTGAAAAAGTTTTTTAACC
>CALMJY010000244.1 GCA_937864815.1 uncultured Bacteroidota bacterium | reverse complement strand
AATGTCAGAAGTTCCCTGGGGATCTGTAACATTAATTGAGAAATACATGCTGTACCTGTGCTGATTTCTGTCATTACCCATATGCCTGGAATAAGCCACTGGTCCGTCAACGACTGTCGGCCCGTCAGCAGGTGTTGCTGACACTATTAATGGTAGAAACAATGCAGTAAAAAATATTGTAACCGAAAGCAATGCTTTCACTGATTTTATGTTGCGAGACAGGTGCACTATTCTGTGAAAATATTAACAATAAAATAATTACCTCTTAAAATAAAACTCCCCTCTTAATCCTGATGATTCCCTGGGGCTCTGCATCCCTTTACTTTTCTGCTCAACCTGTACCCTGGTCTTTTTAAATACACTCTCAACAGGCTGTATAATAAGCATTTGCTTAACAAGCTCCTCTGTATATAATCCGTTTGTACCGGTCCCGTCTGCAGCGGTTGCCCCTTCAGCAGTTGCATAAGCGATTATTGTCCCGCTTACATCGGAGATGAACCTGAAACCTGCCTCATTACCCCGTACCCATGATCTGAAGGGATTATTACGGCACGCATCAAGAATCACGATATTGATATTATCAGGGTATTTCTCAAATTCACTTACAATATCAGAAACTGAAATAGCCTCCCATTTGCATGATGTTTTTTCCTCAATTACAGCATCTGCGGGAATAAGGTAGTTTACTCCGTCAACCTGAATACCGTGTCCTGCATAATAGAAAAGGGCAACATTGTAAGAGGGCAGCATCTGAGTGAATTCTACAAGTGCTTTTTCCATTTCTGCCTTACCTGCATTCGTATGCTTCAGTACTTCAAAATTCAGTTCCTTAAGAGTTGCTTCAATCAGGTTCGCGTCATTCACAGGATTCTTAAGTGCAGTACCATTTTTGTATTCAGAGTTACCGAATACTAGTGCGAGCCGTTTTTCGGAACCCGTCTTGCTGAATCTGATTACCCTGTTTTCTGAGGTTGTGCTTCCTGCAATGTTTTCAGCAATTATATATATACTGTTATCACCCTCCTTCAATACAATCTGTGGTTTCCAGACATAGCTGCAATTCTCAAGTTCTGACTTCTGAAATACTTTCGCTGCACCAGCCTGCATTCCATTTACGAGAACCTGTGCTGACATCAGTTCAGCAAGAGATTTTATGCAAACCTCCATATTGAATACCTCAGTATTCACAATTGAGTTGGCGCTGACAGGATTGCCCCATTTAATTTCAGGCGGATCAGCCTGTGGGTTGGTGAAATACCTGAGGTCAGATTTGGTTGATCCAAGGTTGTTGGTCGCTACAAGGTAAATTGCATTAGATCCCGGAATGAAATCTATTGTCTTTTCAATTATAAAACTACCCGGTTCATCAAGAGCGCTTCTCATTTCACCCTCACCTTTTGAATTACCATTGACATAAAAAAGCGCAGACTGCAGTTCTGATCCCGATTTTACTTTTGCCCTGACTCTGGCTGTGTAGTTGTTAAGAATTGTATTGCTGCCGGATGGACTGATCCATATAATTTCAGGAACTGAGGGAACCAAAGCAGCTGCCAATGCTGCCGCAGGGACTGAATCAGCAGAAGGTACATTTTTATCAGCAAGCAGTACCGGTTCAGGAAACTTAAGACTATTTACATTAAGAATATCAACAGAAATTGAAGAATTAAGTCCAACGCTGAAACCAATCTGGTCACCGCTGAATGACATATTTGCAATCTGTTTGAAGAGAATATCATTTATATAGAAATAGCATTCATCTTTTATTTTCCTGACAGTAATCTTATTATTGATTCCAGGTTCATTGACCAGCCCTGTTTTTCCTGAAAAGAGTTTTTCAGTTCTTCCCTTTGATGGTACATCTCTGAATATAAACAGATTTTTTTTGCTGTCTGTCTCTACCCTGTAGTGTTCAAAATCGCTGGTCATTCCGAATATCAAAGCTCCCGTTCCGGATGTTATACTTAATTGTGTCTCAATTTCGAAATCACCATTCTGGTCAAATGGAATTTTTATGTATGATAATCCTGCCTGTTGTTTGTAGTTTTTGCAGGTAATAATATATTTTCCATCATTTATCTGTCCGCTGATCCAGTTGTTATCTGTTAACCAGCTGTTTGAATTAGAATCGTATGTTTCAGAAAATAAGGACTTTTTCTCACCTGAATTAAGATCAGCGTAAGTCTGTTGTCCCAAGAGCCTGGTAACCTCAATTATCAGGAAAAACGACAGGATCAGTTTATTTACTTTGTTTTGCATAAATCAGATGATCAAGCAAACAAAAGCTGAAAAATCCTTATACCCAAATATATATTAAAACCAAATGATTAGCAATATTCAGTTCAGCTTTTTTTAAACAGAAATACCCGAATGGCACAAGGCACAGAGCGCAGGGCGCAGGGCACAGAGCACAAAACTACATGACTGCATGACTGCAAGACCGCCAGCCTTCGCTAAAGCTTCGGCTGACAAAGCAAGACCGCAAGACCCTTACTTCTTCTCCGGATTTTCAGGATGATCATCTGAATAGGGTTTTGCATACAGATCCTCAACCCTTACTCTCGGCTCTTCATTTGAATGCATGTATTCCGTTTCCTTCTTATCTTCCTTTGCCTTTCCGTTAAAGTAGAGTATTGTTGCAAAGATCGGCATAACAGGTATCGTAACCGCATTAGCCAGGGCTGAAAGGATTATGAAAAGAGGATTTTTGGTCATCTCAATAGCTGCAGAAGCCGCTTCAGGATTGAACAGAGTCTTGAAAAAACTTCCTGCAAAAGGCAGAAGAATAATCCCTGAAAGGATAAGTGAGATTACAAGCAGAATAACAATTATGGCAGCAACCCAACCGAAATTCGCCCAGAAATCCCTGTGTGCCAGTTTAAAAACCCTGCTTACGGTTCTTCCGATATCAGGACTTTCAGCCATCATGACCGGAAGGATGAAGAGATACAGAGTCAGAATATATAAAGCTGCAAACACTGCACCTACAATAAGTGCAAGTAATCCTATAACAATAGCAAAAGCTCCTGCAAATGAGAGCATTATAAGAATAATAAGATAGGGTATAAAGTATCTCAGAGATTTGAGTACAGATGTCAGAACACTGTTGCTGCTATCGACAGGGCTGAAAAGTATATAGTGTTGAATTATTGTTGTGAGCAAAAGATTTATCAGAGAAATTATAAGCATCGGAACCAGAAAAGCTTTCATCTTTTCCAGCATTATAAGCGGGTCAGGATTGGACTGAATATCTTTCATATCCACTGACAACGAAAGATACTGCATTACAATTGCAAAGACAGCTGACATAATGAACAGCACCAGGAAATTCTTTTTATAGAAATCCCACAATGAATTCATTGCAGTGTCGATAGTGTGAACTTTGTATAAAGGGTGGTTTCTGAAATCGGTCATTAATTGATAAGATTATGTTTTGGCAAAACTAGTTAATTTTTTAGATAATACGATTAGGGTACGACGGTGCGACGGTATTGCGGTACGACGGTATGGCGGTACTAAGGTTCAACCGAAGTCGCACCATCGAACCGTCGAACCGTCGCACCGTCGCACCGTCGTACCGCCGTACCGTCGCACCGTCGCACCGTCGCACCGTCATACCGCCGCACCGTCATTTCCCCTTCCTCCAGTTCCTGAGAATATGACTGAAATTTGAAAACGCATTCTGCTTCTGAGGTGTAAAGATCCCCTCATTGGCAGCCTTGATGTCTTCAATTGTATAAAATGCCCTGGGATTAAATGCATTTATAAGGTCAATGACCTTGCCCAGTTCATTTCTCTGAACAATCGTATATACAAGATGAACTTTATCCCTGGCTCCGTGTGCCTCAACAGATGTTGCTCCATACCCGTTCGAATTGAGTTTCTGCACAAGTTCATTACCTCTTTCATTTGCAAAGATCCTTATCATCTGGATTCCCATCGCCAGTTTTTCCTCGATTATCATTCCAACCAGGTTTCCGGTTGCAAATCCTGCAGCATATGCTATGTAATTCATATAATTGTCGAGGTTCTGCATGATCTTGCTGATAGCTGTTATCCATATCAGAACTTCAAAGAAACCCAGTAATGGCGCAATGTTCCTCTTGCCTTTTGATACAAATATTATTCGCATTGTACCTATCGACTGGTCGCATATCCTTGCAAGGAAAATAAGAAGAGGCATTATTACATAACTGAAGAATCCGGAATCGGTGAAAGATGTTTCCATTGAAATCAGGTTTGGTTAAAATGTAAAGATAGGAATATTGGTATTACGGTGCGACGGTATGGCGGTACGACGGTATGGCGGTATTAAGGTGCGGCGGTACGAGGGTCAGCAGTATAAAAACTTTCAGACTTATGGACAATGGAGAAATAGAATTTTGTAAATTTGATTTATTGATCATGCAGGTGGAATAGCATGAATGAAAAAATGTCTTACAAAAATTATTGTGCTAAATGGGAAATTATCAAAAACTTCATGTATGGCAGCTTGCCAAAGAATTAGCTGTTAGAATTTACAGACTTACCGGTAATCAGTCATTTAAGAAAGATTTCGGATTTAAAGACCAGATGCAGCGTTCTGCAGTTAGTATTCCCAGTAATATTGCGGAAGGGGATGAGTCAGGTACAAATAAAAGCTCTGTAAGGTATTTCTACATTGCCAAAGGATCGGTAGCTGAATTGCAAACTCAAATAATTATTGCAGGCGAAATTGGTTATCTCGAAGCTGATATGAAGGAGGTCTTACTTAATGATTGTGATAGGATCTCAATAATGCTCAATAAAATCATAAAAGCAAGATCTTCATAACCCTACCGCCGTACCGCCGCACCGTCGCACCTTGAACTTTTTTCTACTACGATTGTTATTCAGAAGAAATATTAATTTACATTACGAATCTATTATATCTTTGACAAATTGTTTAAACAAAAAGAAACGAAGTATGAAAATCATCAAATCAATTATTCCGGCATTTATTGTAATTGCCATTTTATCATCAGTTGTTTCCTGTTCAGGAGGTGGTGAAAAGAAAGAGGCTAAATCAGGCGTTGAATATTACAGGGGACTGCAGTTCAGCGAAACCCCGTATGACACTGAGAAGGGTGTTCATCCTCTTACCGCTGATGAAGCAAAAACAATTAATAACTATAAATTTACTTATGACGAATCAGGAAGACTTGCTTCCGTAGAGTTTAACAGGAACAATGTCCTTCTGGCATATTCATCTATGGGTGCTGCAAAAATTGCTTATGAATATAAGGACAATAAGCAGATTAAACGCTGGTTCAGCAATACAAACGAGCAGATTGAATCTGCCGGAGCATATACAGCCGAATATACACTTGATGAAAAAGGTTTACGTACAGGACTTAAATTCTATGGAAAGGATGGTTCGCCGGTTGAAAACAGGAATAAGATACATTCATGGGTGTGGCAAATACTTCCCGACGGGATGGTTCAGGAGAAGAGATATAACCTTGCCAGCGTTGAGGTTGTAATGAATCCATTCTGCCCGTTCTATGAACTCAGGTTTTCATATAACGATAAAGGGTATGTAACCCGGATGGCCAATTATATGGGCGATACACTTTACAATTGTACAGCAGAGAATTGCGGTGATATAGGCGTTTCATATTTTACATTCACCCCGAATGAAAATGGGGATAATCTGAAATTCGAAGTTTTTAACGTTATAGGACAGATGTCAAACCTCTACTGGGGATGGTCAAAGTTTGAAACTAAGGTTGATGAGCATGGTTATGTGCTTGAAATGGCATTTTACGATCAGGACAATGAATACCTCGGCGGAAAAAATGTTCCGGTTTCACAGAACACTTATGATGCGCACGGTGCTGTTATAGAAACCAGGAACCTTGACAAGGACAGAAATCTCATAAATGATCCGGAAAGCGGTGTTGCAATTACCGAATACAAATATGATGAAGCCGGTAACAGAACAGAAACCCTTAGATACAATAGGGATAAAGAACTTGTTAAAGAGTAAACAGAGCCTCGGTTGAAGAATATGATGGCATTAAAATTTAAGAATGCAGCAGCAATACTGATTATTTCAGTTGTTGCTGCTTCCTGTTCGGGAAACAGATCAGGTGACGGCAGTGAATCCGGCCAAAAAACAGAAGCCCTTACTTCTGCTGAACCTGAATCCGTATTGTCAATTGATAATGAAACAACACTTCTTCTCAAAGACCTTGAGGAAAATGGTGATTATGTTAACAGCCAGGTATTTCCGTCGCTTATAAAGTCATCTATTGTACATGAGAGCCTCGGGAAAAATATTCTCGTGGTTGACCTCAGGCCGGCAGCACTTTATAAAACCGGACATATTAAAAGTGCTGTTAACAAAAAATTTGAAGAGTTGCCTTCATGGTTTGAAACAGGGATTAAACCATTTGAATATGATAAGATTATAATGGTTTGTGAAGACGGGCAGCTATCAAGCTATACCACATGCCTCCTCAGACTAATGGGATATGGAAATGTTTTTGCCATGCGCTGGGGTATGTCGGCATGGAACAACAAATTTGCACAAGCCGGTTGGTTTAAGGGACTATCAGGCAAATATGAGGCAAAACTTGATACCACAATTCATGAAAGACCCGCAGCTGTAAGGATGCCTGTTCTGGGTACCGGTTTGACATCCGGAGCAGAAATAGGAACTGCAAGATTCAAAAAACTCTTTGAAGAGGGGAGTGGTAACATACAGATAACTGCTGATGAAGTGTTTACCAATCCGCAGTCATACTTTATAATAAATCTTGAACGTAAGGATAAATACGAAGACGGACACATACCCGGTGCAATCAGGTATAAGCCCGATGCTACACTTGGATTTACAGAAGAGATGGCTTCTATATCATCCGACAAAACTGTTGTGATTTATTGTGGTACTGGTCATAATTCAGCATTCGCGACTGCATATTTAAGACTCTTTGGATATGATGCAAAGACATTAAAATATGGTAACAACAGCTTTATGTACGATAAAATGGTCGCGCAGAGGACTGCTCTTTCCTGGCTTCCATTCTCAAGTGCGGATGTGAATGATTTTGAAGTTGTCAAATAGATTTTACAAATCTTATTGTAATTCCGGCCGGGCCAATGTGTCAGGCCGGAATTCATATTTCAACACCTCTGGTTCAGTATCTTCCGATAGAATGTAAATATTCCCGGCACCCATCTGGCTCAGGATCATCCATGCCCTGACAGAAACGGATATTTCAGATGAGCTCAGCAGAACAGGACCATTATGGTTCAGAAGTTTTCTGATATTTTCCTTTTCAAGGATGTCTTCCGGAGAGATTGTTATTATTTCAGCCGGAAAATCATGTTTTATAACATCTTTTCCAAGAGTGACAAGTAGCTTTTCACCTTCAAGACCGGATGCTTTTCCGGGAGTTACCAGGTTAGATCCTGAAAATGAAGGTTCAGCATGTTTAACAGCATCAGCCTTAAAGTGATTGGTTCCGAAGGATCTTATAAGAACCAGAATGACAACCGGAACCAATATTATCAGTATCGTTTTATACTTTTTTATAAAATTCATATAGACATTTTTTATAGTAAAACATCCCCCTGTCCCCCTTCAAAGGGGGAACCGGGTCATTCGCAACCACCGTCAAGCTTTTTCGCAGCAACATGTCTCGCTTCAAAATATTTTCTTTTGAGACTGTCGGGCAGACTGTTTATCTCAGTAAAGATTTGTCCCGCTTTTCTCCTGTTCTCAAACAGTGCATTCTCCCTGGCTGAAATTCTCTCACCGGTAAAACGGCTGTTCATCACTGTGCTGAACCAATCATTAAGGCCTCCGTTCATTACGTACACATTGCTTATTTTCAGTCCCTTTGCTATGATCCATGCATTATTGGCATCAATGTCCCCATTTGAGTATAGGATATACTTCATATTGCCACCCGTCAGGATACCGGGTGCAATATCAATGAAACTTTCATATGGAATACTGATTGAACCTGGTATATTTAATTTACTGAATGCCTCCTGTGTCCTGAGGTCGATAAGCTGAACGGATGTGTCTTCAGTGGCAATGAACCGGGCTACCTGGTCGGTGGTGAAATAGGATGTCTGGTCAAAAGCACCTGCAACCAGTCTTTTTGGAGAAACGGTAAATGACCTGTTTCCGGTCAGTGGAAGCAAGGCCAGAATTATCCCCAGACCGACAAGTACTATTGAAATCTTTTCACGTATATTCATATTTTCAACTTTCAACTTTATACTTTATACTTCACTTGTTATATCAGGTCTGGCAAATTTCTTTTCAGCCAGTTCTGCTATCCAGAACATTACAGCGGCTGCAGCAATAAGAAGAAGTGTGAACAGTCCCGGGGAAATGCCCAACGCTTCATCAATCCTTACCGGACCTTTATAATTCCCGTTTGCAAGGATCTGAATATAAGGATATGTCTCAGCAAAAAGAAATGCTCCTGAAAGTCCTCCTGCTGCAAAAACCATTGCATCAATCTTCCCAATTGAAAGGGCGCTCAGACCGGTTCCCGGACAAAATCCCCCCATGATAAAACCTGCTCCCATAATTATTCCGCCGACAATAGCAGCAGTTACATAAAACTCATTGACGAATACAAGGTTGAGGTCGAGCAACCCGAAGTAGCTCAGGAATTGCGACCCTACAAGGGCAACTATTGCAGCTGTGAAGAATACTTTTATTACAGTTGTATCGTACCCGTAAAACATCCCTGCCAGTTTACGGCTCGAAGAAAATCCGGCCTGTTCCAGTGCGAAACCAAATCCAATACCTATCACCAGGGCGAATATTAAATCAACCCATTCCGGTAATCCTGCTAATGTAACTATTGGTCCCATATTAAATCCAATTTTTACGGAAAAACCACGCAAATACATAAGCTGAACCGAATATTGCCATCATTGTCACAAATCCGGCCAGGGATAGAACAGCCATCCCTGAGAGTGCGGCACCACTGGTGCAACCCCTTGCCAGCTGGGCACCATAAACAAAGAATACACCTCCCAGAAATGCAAATAGAAATCTTCTTCCGGTTGATATCTTCGGTGATTTTTCAACCTGGAGTTTTAATCTGCCCGAGAGAGCACCGGAAATAAAACCACCAATTACAACTCCTAATATTTCGAGAGTAAGCCAGTTTTTAAGAGGTTTACCATCATTCTCAAAATATTTGCTGTAATAAACTGAGTTGTCGGCATGAGATCTGTCAACAGCTCCAACTAGGGAAACCACGCAATATTTCAGTCCGCCGCTTGCGCCTAGTCCTCTTCCTGAAAGGTACATTGCCAGCAGGAGCACAAGTCCGAGCATTGTTCCTGCCAGGTATGGATTCATGTATCTGTTCTTCATTTCTTTTTAATTACTACCCGTAAGATTTTTAAATAATGATATAACATTGATGAACAATGGAAAGTTCAGGCATAAAGTTATTAAAGTTCGTTTAATTAAAATATACTGCCGGGGCATAAGGTTAATACTATAAATTACTAACAGGTGGTAATCTTGTAAGTGTAATAAAATCAGATATTTATAATTTGTAAAATACTTTCTTTAGTTCAAGGTATGTTAATAACTATTGAACCTAATTACCATGTAGATGTTTGGAAGAGTATGAACTTTGTAAATAATATAGAAATGAGTGTATTGATGAAAAAGATGGTTGTTATCATCTGTTTCTTCCTATTCTCACTGAATCTTTTTGCACCGGTATCAGGAGGGCTTGTTGCTGAAGTATCAGAGCCGTTGAAACCCTTTGGAAAATTGATTTATGCGATCGGGATGGTTGAAACCAAACTTGATACGCTGGCTTATAATCCTGAGGAAAAAGCAGTGGGATATTTTCAGATACGGCCTATCAGGCTCAGGGATTACAATGAGCGTACAGGCAGTAATTACAAGCTGAAAGAAATGTACGATTACGAAAAAGCTGAAAAGGTGTTCTTATACTACGCTTCACAGATCGGCCCTTACAATTTTGAGAAAATAGCAAAAGACTGGAACGGTTCAGGTAAAATGACCAGGGTTTACTGGAAAAAGGTGAAAAAGCATCTCTGAAACAATTTCCCGAAAAAAGGCTGATCACACTATAATTTAACTGTTTATTTTCAGCTAAATACGTGTGATCAGCGGTTTCTGACTTTAAGTTACTTAATTAGCAGGAACTAAGTCTTTTGTCTTTACTTTGGCAGGGGTGAATATACCTATAACACCCTTAAGGCCAACGCTCATTACAATATTGTAAAAGAAGACAAGAAATCCTGTCAGCAGGAGTGTACCGCATATAGCTGCAAGTATCATCAGCAGACTGAATTCCCCGTTAAAATAGAGTGTCCTTCTTAACATTCCGTTTAGTCCTGCTATTCCCATAAATGCTCCCATTCCAATACCTCCGGTAAGGTGACACCAGAAGTGTATTGTTACAAGTTTCTCACTATACATCTTTGCGCCGTTTGTAACAATAGGGAATAAAAGATAGATAGCAGAGTAAAGAGTCATTGTAAGACCAACCAGTACAGCAACATGCACATGAGGTCCTACCACCCACTGAGTATTATGAAGTATCCTGTTCAGACCGACATCAGCCTGCATAATTCCTGCCGGTACGGCAAGAGCAAATCCCAGGAGTCCGCCCAGGAGGAATTTAAGCGGGGGAGTCATCTTAAGAGGCCTTGCACTCCATAGTGTAGCCAGTGTGATGAAGAAGGCAAGTCCCTGTGTGATCAGTTCAAATGCTGTTACAAGTTCCCCTGAAACCACTTTAAGCATACCTGGCTGAGCCTGATCGGAGAGCAGGTGATGTGACCAGACGGTCCATGATACAACAAGTTCAAGCAGAAGTGCCGCACGGGCAATATTCTGCATGAAGAGTGGCTTTCCGGTTATCATCATTGCAAGAAGATACCAGGTACCTGCAACAAATATCAGGACTAGTCCGTCGGCAATGAGATCAAGACCCCACCAGAACCAGTTCTTATACAGCAGTGCATCTATTGCTGATTCTTTCAGATCGAATCCAAGAATTGCAGCTACCATATACACAAGGATTAACACTCCTGTAAAGAGAATGGTAGCAGTATTAAGTGCCATGTCAACACTCCCCCTTGCAACCGCAGCAACAGGCAATGGAACCAGGTGTTCTTCATTTTTTGATGAAAACAGGTTCTTTGCTGCAACGAGCCCCAGAGCTGAGGCAAGAAGTTTTCCTGCCGGCTGCTTATCCCATCCTTCTGGAGTATATGTAATTGTCTTAAAAATATTGATGATAAACAGAGCTGTTCCAACCATTATCAGAGCTATCCCGACAATAAAAAATGTTCCGCCCCAGACACTGAACTGAGTAAAATCAGCAGGAAGCGGCCAGTAAAGAGTGTAAAGAGGAGAGTAGTGACTGACAAATCCTGCAAACCAGAATATAAATGTACCTATTGTAATCAGCAGGAATGTCCAGTTACCCATTTTGATGCTCCATAAAGGTTTTTTCATAAGGAATGGAACCACGAAGAGGAAAGCACCACATACAATTGAATATGTTGAACCGAAAATACCGACAAGCGGATGTGCAGTTAAAATAGCAAAGAACTGCGATTCAGATATCTGAGGAAATGGTTTTATCTCGTATACACGCATCAGCATTCCCTCAATTATGACAAATCCGTAATAGATCAGGCCGACTACAACAAAACGAAGCAATAGTTTCTGCATCGGAGTAAGGGATTCTGGTTTGAAGAGGCCACCTTCACCTTTAATAAGTGTATTTATGAAACTCATAATTTTCAAATGTTAGTTGTTAGTTGATAATTAGTTTGCTGATCCTTCCGGAATAACATGAACTGCATCTTTAAGCACCATATTTATCCCTTTCGGCCCCGAATATTCGGTTGAACGGATTGAATAAACACCTTCACGGTCGAAATGCCAGAGAAGATCATTTCTGTGGCCCGGAACAACCTGCATCTGAAACATCATGCTGTTATCTTTTCTGAAAAGGCCGAATCCATAAGTCAGATCCTCCGACTGAACATCGAACAGCACCTTATCATTCACATTGATTACAAGTTTTTCCGAAGGCATAATAAACTGGTGATCCTTCACCTTTATTACAAAGGTCTTGTCAGGTTTGTACTCATCCCTGTTGAGGTCCATTTCTGCCCACGGAATTGTGTTGTAGGTGATCAGATGCAATGATACACCAAGTACTGCAAGAAAAGCTGTAAAAGTATAGAATAGACCCGGTTTTACCGGGAGGGAATCACCCTTCCCCGTAACTTTTATGCTGAACCAGGCCACAAGCAGAATAATGACTATACAATAAAATGTATATGCCATCGTCTGCCCTGTCAGAACCATTTCGGAATCAACCATATTACCTCCTTTTTTGTTAAATTAAATGATATAAAAATGTAGCATTTATTCTTAAAAAAATTACTTTCGTTTCGTAGATAAACTGTTTAATGTTGTCTCTTTCAGTATTTTAACTATATTACTTCTTGTTTGCTCCCAGGTAGTATGCATTGCACACTGGTTATCGAAGGGACACTCATTAAATCCCAGCATGCATCTGTTAAGTGTTTCCAGTCCGTCAGTTGCTTCAAGAATATCGGCAAGAGAAATTTTCTTTGTTGATTTACGGAAGATAAATCCTCCGTTCCTGCCCCTGTTGCTTCTGATAAAACCGCTTCTTGAGAGGTTTGCCAGAATCTGTCTCAGATATGGATATGGAATTTGGAGCTTTTTATTCAGTTCAGAAGCAGACATTACAGTATCCTGATTTGCTGCCATATAACTCAGGATATTTATTGAATAGGATGCTGTTTTACTGAAATTCATAAAATGATATGTACGTATATCATATTACAAAATTATAAAATGAAATCAGATTTCAAAGAATTATTGTTAATTTTTTCACAATAAAGACGGTATGACGGTACGAAGGTACGACGGTACGACGGTAGGAGGTTATGAAGGTATTATTAACCGCCGCACCGCCGCACCGCCGCACCGCCGTACCGCCGCACCGTCGCACCGTCGCACCTTTAATAAATATAGCTATCTTTAACGAAATAATAGTGATGAGCAGATTTAAACTTACTATCGAATATGAAGGAACCCGCTATTCAGGCTGGCAGATACAGAAGGGCGGAAAAAGCATCCAGGGTGAGATACTTGATGCCTGCAGGGATCTTTTTGAAGGTGCTGAGATTGATTTTTTCGGAGCAGGACGTACCGACAGTGGTGTACATGCCCTCGGACAGGTAGCTCATCTCGGAGTGGAAACGGAATTGTTACCACTTAAAATCAAATATGGTATCAACGATCGGCTTCCGGCCGATATAAGCGTCATAAATGTTGAGGAGGCACATCCCAAATTCCATGCCCGCTATGATGCCCATGCCCGCAGTTATATCTATCAGATCAGCAGAAGACGAACAGCTTTCGGTAAGAAGTATGTATGGTGGATCAAAGATCAGCTCAGCCTTGACAATATGAATGAAACTGTAAAGCTTTTCAGGGGTCTGAAGGATTTCAGATCTTTTACTGATGAGGAAGCGGAACAGTCTTCAACAAAAACTGAAGTATTTCACTCGGCAATCTATGATTATGGTGATCTTTTACTGTTCCATGTTGTGGGAAACCATTTTCTGTGGAAACAGGTGAGAAGAATGACGGGTGTACTTGTTGAGGCTGGACGAGGTAATCTTAAACCGGCTGATGTGGAGGGATTCTTCAGACAGAAGTCTGAAATACCTGCTAAACTCACTGCTCCTCCAAGCGGATTGTTTCTTGAAAAAGTATATTACAGAAATGAGGAGCTTGTCTATACTTCAAAACCTGTTATAAGATTCTAGCTGACCAGCATCTTATCTGGCCTGTTTATTATGCTTTTTGAATTGATTTATAAAATAATCCACACAATTTACTATCTTTTCAACAGATATGAAAATTATTAACCTTAACGTGAAAATATGAAAAGAAGGGATTTTATAAAGACGACTGCAATTATTGCTCCGGCTATCGGTATGTTTCCGGCAGATCTTACTGGTATTGAAAGGAAAACTGCTCCGGGAAAGATTGAGAAGAGATCCCTGGGACGTACCGGGGAGATGCTTTCCATGATAGGATTTGGCGGTATTCTGGTAATGAATGCTACCACTGAAGAGTCAGCTGACATTGTAAAACTGGCTATTGATTC